>CAZDTC010000238.1:0-4235 GCA_964508125.1 uncultured Candidatus Kuenenia sp. | reverse complement strand
TGCCGGAGCGTCTGCGTCGCGAGCACGTGCTCGACCTCGCTCGTGCCGATTCCGAAGGCGAGAGCTCCGAACGCGCCGTGCGTGGCCGTATGGCTGTCGCCGCACACGATCGTCATGCCTGGCTGCGTGATGCCCAACTCTGGGCCGATCACGTGCACGATCCCCTGGTCGGCGTCGCCCAGATCGAAGAGGCGGATGCCAAACTCCCGGCAGTTGGCCCGGAGCGTGTCGATCTGCTGCTTCGACACCGGATCGGCGATCGGCAGCCGCCGGTCGGTGGTGGGCACGTTGTGGTCGGGCGTGGCGAACGTCGCCTCCGGCCGGCGAACCCGCCGCCCGGCGAGCCGGAGACCCTCGAAGGCCTGGGGGCTCGTCACCTCGTGCACGAGGTGACGGTCGATGTACAGGATCGGCTGTTCACCGGCGGGGGCGCAGACGAGATGGTCATCCCAGATTTTCTCGAGCAGGGTGCGGGGCGTGGTGGGCATGAAACCAATGTAGCGACGAGCCGCGCTCGGCAAAAGGCTCGCCCCTCACCTTCTTGCCGGACGGCTGGGCAGGTGGCAATCACCCGCATTCGGACGCCGCGTTGGGCGAGTTGAGTCAGGCTGAAGCCTGTCCTACGCGGCGCGGCGCTGGATCGTGCGGGTGGCGAGTTCGTCGACGCGGCGCTTGTCGATCGCCTTCCACACGGTCGTGCCTGCCTTGGCGCCGTCGGTGGTCTCCACGAGCACCGTGGTCGACGCGTTCATCAGGCGCTGGACGAAGAACCAACTGCGCTCGAGATGCCGCGGGTCGTTGTCGGCTGCAACGAGCACGAGATCGAAGACGCCGAGATGGTTGCACAGCCGGGCGAGCGAGGTGTCGACGTTGCCGGGCACGAGTTGCACGCGGCCGAGCGGATTGAGCCGCTGGTGCGCCGCTTTGAGGGTCACGCCCTGGGGATCGGTCGGGAGCCGGCCCTCGAACCGGTCGAGACCCACGTAGTGCACCTGGTCGCCGCCCGACGAGCGTGCAAACGTGAGCACACGCGCCGTGCGCCCGAGCGTGCCCAGGCCCAGTTCGAGAATCCGCTTGGGGCTCTTGCCGCGAATGAGCCTGTAGATCGGCCGCTCGCCCGACGGCTTGGAGAACCGGGTGAGCCAGAGTGTTCCGAACCAGCCGAACGTCTTCATCGGACCCCCCAAGGGCGATGCCGCCCACCACAACAACTTCGTTGTGGTCGGCAGCGGGGCCCCGCCGAATTCAATCGGGGCGGTGCGATCGGCAGACTCTGCCATGGAGCCTGGCGAGGCCCGTGGGCAGCGGCCTTGACCGGAAACCCTAGCCGCCGCGGATCTGCTCGAGGGCCCGCTTTGCGGCGGCCCGCACGGCCGGCGCCGGATCCTCCTCGGACACGAGTTCGAGGATCGGCACGGCATCGGCCGCCGGGGCACCGATGTCGCCAAGGGCCACAGCGGCTTCGAGGCGGGCGAGTTGCTCGCCGCCCCGCAGGGCCTTGCGGAGGAGGGGCACGGCCGAGGTGAAGAGCGCAGTGTTGCCGGGCTCGACCTTGAGGCTCGCCCAGGTGGCCACCGTGGCGAGCAGTTCGTCGTCTGACCCGGCCAGTTTCTGAAGGTCGGAGGCGGCGGGCTTGGCGGCGGCACCGATCCGGCCCAGGGCATATGCTGCGGCGTAGCGCAGGCCCGGCGGGCCGTCCGTGGAGGTGAGCATGGCCTGAAGTGCCGGAACCGCTTCCGCCGCGTCCGGCCCGACAGCGGCGATGGCGATGGCCGCATCGCCGCGGTGGGACGGGTCGGGGTCGGCGAGGGCCTTGAGGAACGAATCAAGCGCTCCCTTCGACACGGGGCCGATCGCCGTGAGAATCTCCATCGCGATTCCGCGCACGTCGGGATTGGCGAGCGCCTTTTCGAGCGCATCCACCGCCAGCGGGCCCTCCCGGACGAGCGCCGCGGCCGCCGCCTCGCGCACGTCGGCTTCGGGGCTCGACAGCAGTCGCACGAATTCGTCGGTCAGCCGCTTCTCGGTGGCGTCGTCGATGCTGCCTTTGAGATCGGAAATGGCGGAGATCGCAGCCGTCTGTACTGCGGGCTTCCCGCCAGCCAGGCCGGCCGTGAGTTTTTCAACCGCGGCGCCGACCAATTGCTTGTCGTCGGGATGGATGCGGGCTCTGGCCCAGGAGGCGATCGCGGCCAGGAAAGGATCGGCATCCGTGGCCGCCTTCTCGAGGGCCGCGTCGGCCTCTTTCGCCCGCAACCGTCCGAGCGCGAATGCGGCTGCGAATCGCAGCGAGTTTTCCTGTGCATCGAGAGCCTTGGCGATCTCATCGATGGCCGGACGGGACGCATCGCCGATCGCAGCCAGAGTCATGATCGACTGCATTCGTTCCTCGGGCTCACCCGCGGCCACGCCCGCCCGGAGCGCGGGCACTGCGGGCGCGGCGGCTGCGCCGATTTCAGCGAGCGCCACGCTCGCCCAATACCGGGCCCGAGGATTATCGAGCGCCTTCACGAGCACCGGCACGGCTTCGGGGCCGATGTCGGCGAGCGAATGGAGCGCTGGAAGCACGACCGATGGGTCGGCATCCGCCAGCCGCTCGCCCACGATCGGGGCGAGTTTGTTTTCGTCGGGCTCGAGGACCGCGATCGCCCGCAACACGGCCCGCCGCACCCGCGGATCAGCGTGCGTCATCTTGGCGGCGAGCGCCTTGAAGGCTCCATCGTATGCGGCGCGGTCGGCCGCGGGCATTTCGGGCGCGATCTCGTCGTCGGCCCGAATGAGCCCGATGGCGGCGGCGGCCTGCGTGGCCACGATCGGATCGGTGTCGTCGAGCAGTTTGGCGAGGAGCGGCACGGCTGCGACGGCATCCTCCCCGATCAGCCCCAGACCGCGGGCGGCGTGCCAGCGCACCCGCGATGACGCGTCGGCGGTCGCCTTGACGAGATCTTCGTAGGCGCCGCGCGCCTGCGGCCCGAGCGCGGCGATCGCGTCGACGGCGAACACCCGCGCATCCTCCCCCTGGGCGGCCGCGAGCGCCGCACGCAGCTGCTCGAGCGAGGCTGTTTCGGAAGCAGCGGCACTCGTTGCAGGCGGCGTGGCCGGCGCGGCGGCAGGCTGACCGACTTGCTTGCCTTCCGGGGTCGTGACGGTGACGGCCTCGACAGCCACCGGCTTGGCCGGAGGCGGGGGAGCCGGTTGGTTGCAGCCTGCGCAGGCTGTCATGGCGAGGAGCGCGGTTGCGGTCCAATTCGGAAGCGTCATGGTTTCACCTGGTTCAAGAACGACATCGCCTGTTCGCGAGGCCGCGAGTATACTCGTGGCCATCGTGAAACGGTGGCAGTTTCCCGGTGTTCCGACGTTTTGACCAGCCCGATTCCCGATTGCACGCGGAGGCGAGAGGTTCCATGGCGTTCACGACGTTTCACTTCCGAACCGCACCTGCCCTGGCGACGCTCTGCGCCGGAGCCCTGCTATCCGGCGGGCCTGTGATCGCGCAGTGGGGTGGCGGCTTTGGCATGGGCGGCTGGGGCATGGGGAACTGGGCCTCCACCGCCCAGCAGGGAGCCGCCGACGGCATCGCGTCGGTCGTCCGCTCCGAGGGCTACGCGAATCTCAAGAACTCGGAAGCGGCCAAAAACTGGCAGGAAGCCAGGTCGATGGAAATCGACAACAAGATGAAGTGGACGGAAACCTACTTCGAGATGCGCAAGACAAACCGAGAGGCCCGCGCTGCAGAGGCCGGCCCTCCGGTCACGCAGGAGCAGGCGATCCGCATGGCGAAGATGGCCGCCCCTCCGCGCCTCGGCTCCACGCAACTCGATCCGGTGACGGGCCACATCGAGTATCCGGTCGTGCTGCGCGACGACATCTTCGCCCCCAACCGCCAGGAGCTCGACACCTTGTTTGCCAAGCGAGCCGCCTCGGGCGGCAGCGTGCAGTACGAGGAGATCCGCGAGATGCAGGACGCTGTGGGGAAGTTCATCGACGTGCTGAAGCAGAACGTCGGCAACTACGCAGCCGGCGACTACGGTCGCGCCCGCACGTTCCTCGACAGCCTCGCCCGCGAGGCCCGGATGCCCGCAGGCTGAGCCGCGTAGGACAGGCTTCAGCCTGTCGCTGCCTCTTCGCGCCCAATCCGGCTCGGGCTCCCCATATCCCATCGCCGGACGTTCAGGCAGGTGGTAATGACCCGCATTCGGAGCCGGCGGCACGCTGCTCCATCGCCGAGGGCGATC
>CAZDTC010000237.1:0-4237 GCA_964508125.1 uncultured Candidatus Kuenenia sp. | reverse complement strand
CGTCGGGGGATTGCTTGGTGTCGCCGAGCGTGACCGTGCCATTGGCATAGAGATTCCCGGCCGTCTGCAGCCGCTCGACGATCTCCTCGGGGTCGATCGCCAGGAGGGCCGCCCGCGCCTGCTGCGCCTTCTGCAGGTCGCGGCCCACGATCGCACCCCCCACCTGGCTCACCTCGGCGACCGGCTCGCCGGTCATGAAGTGCACGAGCGTCTCGCGCTCCAGCGACTCGTAGGGCTTACCAAACCGATATGCGGGCAGATGCATGCTTGAGGTCCTCGGGGGCCAAGTAGTTTAACTGATCCGTGAATTCGCTCGCCCAAGCCGATGGCCCCCGTGGGGCGCCGCGGTGCCCAAACTGCGGCAGTTCATCCGGCCTGGATGGACCATGCGGCTCCGGCGATCAAACCGGAGCGCCATCCGGTCGGAGACCCTGCGGCCTGTATCGATGGTGTGCTGCCGCCGCTTCCTACGCGACATTCGGGACGATTCAGTCCGAAAGCGGATGTGGGGACGGGGCTGGGAACTCCAGGGAGGGAGTCATGGAAATTTTGCGTTGTCGGATTGTTTTGGCAGCGGCCGCAGTGCTGTTGGGCGTCGCAGGAACCACGCGGGGGGATGATCTTGGCCCCGTGATCGAACTCACGTCGGTGGATGAAGTGGTGCGCGAATCGGCCTGGGCCGACGGCGACCTGCAGGAGGTCGCGTGGGGAGCAACCAGAGCATCCCGCCGCTTTTACGTGTCGGGCATGATTGGTCCCTCGTTCGCGACCGTCACGAGCCCTTCCGATCCATCGCTCGCAAGCGCGGGAACGGTGTTCACCGCGGGCGGTGCCCTCGGCGTCGCGTTCGACCGCGCACGCGGCCAGTTGCGGTTCGAGGTCGAAGGGATGGGCCGCGACACCTACAATGCACCTTTCACCTCGCCGCCACGACCCGGATCCTCCACCATCCTCACCAACAACTGGTCGGTGCTGACGAACCTCTGGCGCGACTTCATGTTCACCGATCAATTCGGCCTCTATGGCGGTGGCGGCATCGGTGCCGGTGGGTATATCCTCGGTGAAAGGCTCGGCGGAGTGACCGAGTACGTCGACCCTGCCAGTAACTTCGCCTGGCAGGCCGGTGGTGGACTGCTCTGGGAGGTCAATGACCGGCTCACGTTCGACGTGGGCTACCGATACTTCCGTATCAATACGATCGACCAGGCGGACTTCGTGAGCCCGAACCTGTTTCAGGCGAGCGAGTTGATGTTTTCGCTGCGGTTCTACGAGCCATTCAGAAACTGGACCCGCTAAGCGAGAGCGGCTGGCGTGGGAAGCCGCAAAGACCGAAGCAACAGGGGTTTGCGGTCCGCAAGAGAGCGGCTCGTCTGGTCCCGGGACAACTTCCGCGCCCATTGCTTGCAGCGGCCGAAACGCGGGACTAATCTGCCGCCGTTCCTGCAGTGACGCGGGGCGGTCTCATTGTGGATGGCCCCGGATGTGTCACGGCGTGACACACCGCGAGGCTCCCATGCAATCCCTGTTGCGTTCCCTGTTTCTCCGTTCGTCTACGAGCGCACGTGGATCTCGCCGTCGGAGCCGTCGCCGCGGTCTGGTGCGATCCGACTCGGGCAGGGTTTCGGCGTGCCGTCCCTTGAGCCTCGCTGGCTTCGATACGCTGGAGTCGCGGGCCATGCTCGCGGCCGACGACATCGTGGTCGGTCTCGTGGGCAACCGCGTCGTGCTTTCGCTCGACCCGGCTGGGGTGCAGATCAGCGACCTGCACACGTCCTACAGTGCCTCGAACCAGGTGCTGACGATCACCGCGGCGCGGGGCGCGGGTGAGATCACGACCAGCGGCTCGATCCCGGGGATCACGGTCAATTCCCCCGGCGACACGATCGCGGTGAACCTGAAGACGATCCGCAGATTTGCGGGTATTTCCGTCGTGGGCGGAGCGGGCCCCGACGCGGTCACGATCGGCGCGGGCGGAATCAACCTGGCCCCCGTGACCCGCGGCGCCGCCGCACAGGGCTTCAGCATCGATACCGGCGCCGGGGTCGCGGATGCGATCGTGGTGGCCAATCCGATCGTCGCGAAGGGGGCGGGAGCGGTAAGCCTGACCACGCTGGGCGAGCTGCCGAGCCATGGCATCCTGCTTGCCGCAGGCGTCACGGCCCCGGGCGGGTCGCAGACCTTCGCAGGCGCGGTGACGCTCTTCAACGACACGACACTGCGGGCCGGCAGTGGCATTTCCTTCTCATCGACGATCGACGGCCCGAGCAGGCTCACGCTCTCGTCGGGCGGCAGGATCACGCTTGCGGGTGACGTCGGCCGCGCGGATCCCCTGCGGGGCCTCACCGTGGCGGCGGCGCGGAGCATGGCCGTGAGCGGCGCGCTTGAGCTCGACGGCAGCGGCACGGCGGCCGGCACGAGCGGCCTCGTGATCGGGGCGAACGCCAACAATGTCGTGTTTTCGGCGGCCAACGGATCGAATGCCCGCGTCATTCGGGGCTTCGGTGGCAGCGGTGTGCAGTTTGTAGGCGGTTCCACGGGATCGCGGCTCACCAACGTCGAGAGCTTGTTCAACGGCGCTGGCCTGCGGATCGGCCCCGGCTCCTACGCTGGAACGGTGATCACCGGGAACTCGTTCACGAGCAACCGCGGTGATGGTGTGGCGCTGACCGGAGCCCGCGGCATCACGATCGGCGGCACGGCGCCCGGCGCCGGGAACACGATCATCTTCAACGACGGCTTCGGCTTCCGGGCCAGCGGCAACTCTGCCGGCTCCGTCATGGATGGCAACCAGGTGAGCGACAACGACCTTGGCAACGGCAACGTGGCGAACATCGTCGTACGCAACTGGTTCACCAAGGTGACTTCGGCGCCGGGGCTCACAGTGCGGATGACGCCCAGCGGGCGGGCCGCTTCCATCCTCAGTGAATTGGGGGCCTACTCCTACAGTCTCGCGATCGACGTGAACGGCGTGTCGATCGCGTCGGCGGGGGCGGTCAACGTCGGCAAGGGCCTTGCCGATATCGACGCGAGCGTTCAGGGGCAGGCGACGGAGTTCCGGCGGATCGGAAGCACGACCTACGTCAACGCCGCGCAGTTGGGGGCGTCGGGCCTGCCGTGGGTGGCGGTCTCGGGCGCCTCGCAACCGGCGGCTGCCACGACCATGCTCGTCGCCGACCTCACGCCGGCGAGCGTGCTCCAGGCGGTACAGTATCCCATCAGCTCGCGGTTCGTCGGCACCGATGCGTTCGGGCAGCGGTATCAGGTGACCGTCGGCAAGTCCACGTTCGCGGCGCTATTGCCGATGGCCGACATGACCCCGCTGGCGTCCGCGCCGGTGTTCGGCAACGACGCCGTCCCGGTCGACGTCTGGATCGGCCCGCAGGGCTACGTGAGCCGGGTGGTGACGACGGCTGTCGGCGCCGGCACGATCACCGCCACGTTCGCCAACTTCAGCAAATCGATCGCGGTGGCGGCGCCTGCCGCGGCGCAGACCGGTGGCATCGGTTCGACATCGGGCCAGCAGCTGTTCGCGGACGGCGCCGCGGGCACGGGCGGTGCGCCGAACGGCGGCAACGGCGGGATCATCTTCGGAAGCGGCGGCGCCGGAGCCGCGGGCGGCAATGGCGGTAGCGCTGGCTGGATTGGTGACGGCGGCATGGGCGGCGACGGCGGCGCCGGCATCCCGGGCGGCAACGGCGGCAGCGGCGGCCTGTTGTTCGGCAACGGCGGCAACGGCGGCCAGGGCCTGACCGGCGAGTCAGGTAAGGCGGGCGCCAATGGCGTCACTCCCGGCCAGTCCGGCGGCGACGGCGGCAGCGGCGGCAACGGCGTGTCCGGCGGCAACGGCGGCAACGGCGGTTCCATCTTCGGCTTCGGCGGCGGCGGCGGCGGGGGCGGCTCCGGCGGCACCGGTGGCGCCGGCGGCAATGGCGCCGCGGGCACTGCCGCCCTGACGGCTCGGGCCACCGGCGGCGATGGCGGCAACGGCGGCAACGGCGGCGCGGCGGGCTCTGGTGGCACGGGCGGCGTCGGTGGCAAGGGCATGTTCGTGTTTATGCCGGCCCCGGGCATAACGGGGCCCACCGGCTCCTTCGGCGATGGCGGCCGCGGCGGCGCCGGCGGCAACGGCGGCGTGGGCTACTCCGGCGCGGCCGGCACGGGCGAGAGCGGCACGCGTGGCGGCAACGGCGGCGCGGGCTTCAACGCGACGACCCCGGGTGCCCGCGGAGGCAACGGC
>CAZDTC010000236.1:0-4243 GCA_964508125.1 uncultured Candidatus Kuenenia sp. | reverse complement strand
GTTGCGCATGAACTGATACTCGCGCGACGGCCCCCCGGCCATCAACAGCACCTGCGTCACGCGGTCGACCACCTCCACCTCGACCACCTGCGTGTCGTCGGCCGGCGCGCGGTCGCCCGGCGGCGCCGCGACCCGGAGCACGAGCTCGCGCCGGCCCGTCGTCTCGAGCCCCGGCACGTCGAACCGTGCGGTGGCGAGCGCCCCGTCCTCCCCGAGCACGACATCGGCCGCGTCGATCACCCGCGCCGGCCCGCCGGCCGCCGCCTCGGCGAGCTCGACCCGCACCGTGCGGCCCGCGAAGCCCTGCGGCTGCAGGTAGCCCGTCACGGAGAAGCGGTCGCCGGGAAACACCCGCGCCGGCGCGAGCATGTCGGCCACGCGCACGTTCGGCGGCAGCGTGCTCGAGCCGATGCCGATCGTATGCACGGGCACGCGGGCCCGCGCCAGGCTCGCCGTCGCCGCCGTCGGGTCGAGGCCCGCGTTGTTGGCGCCGTCGGAGATCACGATCACCCCCGCGAGCACGCCGGGTGGCTCCTGGTCGACGACGTGCGCGAGCGCCTCGCCGAGCCGCGTCTCGAATCCACGCGGCGCGAGGCGGCTGCGCCAGTCGGCAACCTTGTCGGTCGCGGGAGCATCGGCGGGGGCGGCGGCCGCCGGAGGAGAGACCGCCCCGGCCGCGACCACGGCCAGCGGCTCGGCATCGGCGTCGAACCGCCACACCGCCACGTCGTGCGTCGCGCCGAGCGCTGCGAGCAGGCCGCCCCCATCGAGCGCCGCGAGCGCGCGGCCCGCCCGGGAGGCGTCCACCCCGGGCGGCCTGGCCCCGCCGTCGGCGCCTGTGGCCGCGGCCTGACCATCATCGGCCGCAGCCTCGCCATCGTCGATCGTCATGCTCGCGCTCGTGTCGACGAGCAGGGCCACCCGGGAGGGAAACAGCACCTCGTGCTCAGCCGTGCGCTCGAAGTCGAGATAGGCTGCCACGAGCGCCGCGAGCGCCCCGAGCCGCAGCAGCGCGAGCAGCGCGCCGCTGCCGCGGGGCAGCTCCGCCGCATCGCGCCGGTAGACCCAGAGCACGAACGCCACGATCGCCGCCAGGGCGGCCACGAGCAGCGGCATCTGCCACCACTGCGCAAAACCCTCCACGAGCGTGCTCGTGATGCGATGGTGCACCTGCTCCGTGGCGGCCAGGAGCGGCAGCGGCGACAGCGGTGTGGAGGCAGTGGGCATGAACCATCGAAACCGCGCAGGCGGCGGCGTCAGGAAGCCGACCGTTTCGCCGGCAGGTGGTAACTCGCGAAATACGACACGATCTGTTCGAGGAGCAGGATTGCCAGGAGCGCGTAGAGCAGCGGATGCACGAGCGACACGCCGGCGAGCGAGCCCGAGTCGGGCTCGAGCGCCGCGGCGGAGTCGTAGCGGAACGGGATCCCGGCCAGGGTGCGGTCGAGCCGTTCACGGCCGATCCGCTCGAGGAGGCCCTCGCTCGGCGTCACGTTCACGGCGAAGGCCCGCTCGCGCTCGGTGCCGTCGAGCCGCTTCCAGCGGGCGGTGTAGGCGCCGGCGGCGACGGTGGGCTGGCGGGCCGTGAGCGCGCCCGAGTCGCCGGCCACGGCCGTCTGGTGCACGAGCACGCCCTGGGGGGGCACCAGGAAATCGACCTCGTGCGTGTCGATGCCCGGATCGAGCGCCACCTCGACGGGCTCGCCGACCGCGAGCGATTCGGCACGGCGCCGCGCCGCGGCGAGGTGGCTCTCGAGTTCGAGCATCACCACGACCCAGCTCGGATTGCCGCGGGCCCAGTTGTTCCAGGCGGGGGCGGCCGTCGTCAGCACCGCGACCACGAGCCCCGCCCCGAACGGCCGCTCGACCACGAGCGGGGCGCCGTTGCGCAGTGAGAGCAGCCGGCGGAGTCCGTCGCCCGGGGGCGGCTCGTAGCCGCGTTCCACCGCGAGATACCGCTCGATGCGCACCGCGTCGAGGAGCGGGTTGCGTTGGCCGGAGAGCACAGCCACGACCGGATGATCCTCGACGCGCACGTCGGGCCCGTCGGCCGTGGCCGCGCCGCCCAGATCGACCGGCCCGACGAGCGGCACGGGGTAGAGCCCGGCTCCCGCGCGGTGGAGCGCGCGGTTCACCGCCTCGGCCTTCGTGCGCGGGCCGCCGAAAAACACGGCGCCGCCGCCGGCCTTCACGTACGCCTCGAGCGCGGCGATCTCGGGGGCGTCGAGTTGGGCGACGTCGAGCAGCCACACGCAGTCGAACTCCGCGAGATCGAGCGTGGCGAGCGCGCGCGGCGGCTCGATCCGCGGCCGCAGGCCCGTGGGGGCGCCCGCACCAGGGGCGAGCGCCGTGGCGAGGTAGAAGGCGTCGCCGGTGCGACCGTCGCCGCGCGGGTCGCCGTCGATCACGAGCACGTCGATCCGGTCGGCCACGTCGAGCACGGCGGTGCGCAGGTTGTCGGCGGTGAGCGCGTCCGGCGGCAGCCGGGCCTCGATGACGTGGCTGCCGGCAGCCGGAAACCTCACGTCGAACCGCTGCACTGCCACGCCTCCGGCCGGGATGTCGTCGAATCTCAGCCCCGGCCGCTCCGCCCCGTCTTCGCGCAGCTCCACCGCCACGCCGCTGACGGGCCGATCCGAAACATTTCGCACCGCGACGTCGACCGGCACGATCACGCCGGTCGCGGGCACGCCACCCGCCAGCGCCAGCCGCTCGATCGTGAGATTCCCCGTCGTGCCGTCGGCCGCGCAGTCGACGAGCCGCAATTCGACGCCCGCGGCCGCCAGCTGCCGCAGCAGATCGGCCGTCTCGTCGGCCGACTTCCAATCTTGGGCGCGGAAGTCGGTCACCAGCCAGAGCACGCGGGCAGCCGCCGAGCCGGCGGTGAACGCGTCGAGCGCCGCGGCGAGGGCGGCCCGCGGCCCGGCATCGGTCTGGGAGCAGGAGAATCCGGCCAGTTCGTCGCGCACCCGCTGCACCGAGGCCGGCGCCGCCGTCTCGCGCTCGAGGTCGAAACGGGCCGGCTGGCCGTCGGCCGACGGCTCGGCCAGGGCCCGCTCGAGCACGGAGAAGCGGCCGAGCGAGAGTTCCTGCGTGCCGGCCGACGCGGCAAGCTCGCCGGCGATCCGCTCCACGACGAGCCGGCCGCGGTCGAAGGCCGACGTCTCGCCGAGGCGGTCGCCCGCCGAAACGTCGCCCATCGAGGCGCTGTCGTCGAGGAGCACGAGATGGCTCGTGCGGCCGCCGCCGAGCAGCTGCCCGAGGGCGTGCTGCCAGCGCGGCTGCGCGAGCGCGAGCACCACGCCGAGCACCGCGGCCACGCGCAGGCAGAGGAGCAGGATCTGCTTGAGAAGCACCCGCGTGCGATACTTCCGCTGGCTGGCGAGGAGAAACTCCATCGCCGCCCAGCGCACCTGCCGATGCCGCAGGAGGTTGATGAGGTGGATGATGAGCGGGGCCGCGACAAGCGGCAGGCCCCACCACATGAGCATGGGAAAGTCGAAGGTGGGCATGCGTCAGGCCGGCATCCGGGCGCGGCGGGAGAGGAACTTCACGAGCGCGGCATCGAGCGGCTCGCGCGTGCGCACGAGCGAGTAGTCGCAGCGGGCGGCCGCGGCCTGGCGCCGAACATCCGCGAGAAAATCCTGGAGCGCCGCCAGATAGCCGGTCCGCAGGGCGCGCGGGTTGCAGGCGATGTGGTCGGGGATCTCGAGCCCCTCGAACCGCGTCGGGCCGTCGAACGGGAAGTCGAGTTCGTCGTCGTCGAGCACGTGGAGCAGCACGAGGTCGTGCCCCTGCTTCCGCAGCATCTGCAGCCCCTTGAACACGCCGTCGCGGTCGCCGAGCAGGTCCGACACCACGACCACGAGCCCGCGTCGGGGGAGCGTCTCGGCGAGCGATCGCAGCACGGGCAGGAAGGCCGTGCCGCGGCCGCTGCGCGGCGTCTCGAGCACCTCCACCACGCTCGTGAGCTGCGACCGCTTCGTGCGGGCCGGCACGCTCGCCCGCACCTTGTCGTCGAACACGGCACAGCCGGCGGCATCGCCATGGGAGAGCGCGAGCCAGGCGAGGCTGGCCGCGAGCGTCGCGGCGCAGTCGTATTTCGAGAGCGGGCCGGAACGATAGTCCATGCTCGCCGAGGCGTCGACGAGCAGCGCGAGCCGGAGGTTCGTCTCCTCCTCGAACTCCTTCACGTACAGCCGGTCCTGCCGGCCCCACACCTTCCAGTCGACGCGGCGCAGGT
>CAZDTC010000235.1:0-4270 GCA_964508125.1 uncultured Candidatus Kuenenia sp. | reverse complement strand
GGCCCCGACGGCACGGTCGAGGGCGCCGCCCGCTACATCGACGCCTCGGCCGAGAGCGTGTCGGTGGCCAAGGGCTTGGGCGCCCGCCACTGGGCCGCCGCGGCGATCACCCGCCGCACGAAGAGCGTGGCCGTGGCGGTGAGCGAGACCAACGGCACGGTGCGGATCTTCCAGAACGGCGAAGTGGTGCTGCGGATCGAGCCGTTCCGTCGGGCGATGAAGTGGAAGGAATTCGAGTACGAGCCCCCGGGCACCGCCGACTGACACGTGGGGCAAGCGTCCCGCTTGCCTGGAGTTGAAGCCGCATTGGCAAGCGAGACGCTTGCCCCACGCTATGATCGTCGCATGCCAGCCGCTGCGACACAGGCCGTGCCCGATCTTGCCGGCAAATCGGTGTGGGTGATCGACACGCTGTCGCGGGCATATCAGTTGTTTCACGCGCTGCCGGAGATGTCGTCGCCACAGGGCACGCCCGTGGCGGCCGTGTATGGCTTCACCCGCGACCTGCTCGACATCATCGAGAAGAAGAAGGCCGACTATCTGTTCTGCGCGCTCGATGCTCCGGGGCCGACGTTTCGCCACGAGCGGTTCGAGGCCTACAAGGCCAACCGGGCCGAGATGCCGGCCGACCTCGTGCCGCAGATTCCGCTCGTGCGGCAGCTGCTCGAGGTGATGGGGATCCCATGCCTCGAGATGCCCGGCTACGAGGCCGACGACATTCTCGCCACGATCGCCAGGCAGGTGGAGAGCCACGGGGGCGACTGCGTGCTCGCCACGTCCGACAAGGATGCCCGACAGCTGCTTTCGGAACGGGTGCGGTTGCTCAACCTGCGCACGAGTGCATTCATGGGTCCGGACGAACTGCGGGCCGAGTGGGGCATCGGGCCGGAGCAGGTCGTCGACTACCTCACGCTCGTGGGCGACTCGGTTGACAACGTGCCGGGCGTGCCGTTGATCGGGCCGAAGATCGCGTCGGAGCTGCTCCAGGCGCATGGGTCGCTCGACCACGTGCTCGACCATCCGGATGTCGTGGCCGGCAAGAAGCGTCAGGAGAATGTGCGCACCTATGCCGACGCGGCCCGGGCCAGCCGCGAGCTCGTGCGACTCGATGCGGCCGTGCCCGTCGCGGTGCCTTGGGAGCAGGGCAGGCTTCATGCTCCGGATGCGGAGCGGCTCGCCGGATTTCTCAAGGATCTCGGCTTCCAGAGCCTGGTGACGAAGGCGCGGAAGTCGGGCAGCCCGGCCCGGCCCGCGCCGCCGGAACAGCGCACGATGTTCGACCTCGCCGGCGAGCCGGCGGCGGCCGCGGTGGCCGTGCCACCGATCATCGCGGTGCTCGACGACGCCGCGCTCGCCACGCTGGTGCCACGGCTTCGCGGTGCAGGCCCGGTGGCGATCTGCGCCGCATGGGGCGCAAACGCGACGCCGCTCGCGCCGCCGGCCGGGCTCGCCCTGATGTCGGCCGATGTGGCTGGCTGGATCGCCCCGGAGATACTCGCGGCCAGCGACCGTCCCGGCATGCGGCTGCTGGCCGACCTGCTCGGCGACCCGGCCGTGCCCAAGATCGGCCACGACCTCAAGCGCCAGTGTGTCGGCCTCCGAGCGGCTGGCTGCGACCTGGCCGGCGGCAGCTTCGACACGCTCTTGGCCGCCTACCTGCTCGACGCCGGGGAGCGCAACCACGGCCTGGCCGAAGTCGCCCGCCGCCACGGCATCGACGTCGGCCCGGACGACGACGCGGATCTCGAGCGGCCCACCGACGCCACCCGCGCGGCGCAGGCGTGCGTGATCGTGCGCATGCTGTCCGAGCGGCTGGCGGCGGCGCTCGAGGCCGACGGTCTCGAGAAGCTCTTCGTCGACGTCGAACTCCCGCTCGCCTTCGTGCTCGCCGGCATGGAATTCCGTGGCGTGCGCATCGATGCGGGCGTGCTCGGAGCCCTGTCGAAAGACTATGCGGCCCGGCTCGCGGCCCTCGAGGCGGAGATTCACGGCCTCGCAGGCCACGCCTTCTCGATCGCCTCGCCGCTCCAGGTGCGCACGGTGCTGTTCGACGAACTCGGGCTGCCGGTGGTGAAACGCACGAAGACCGGGCCGAGCACCGACGCGGAAGTGCTCGAGGAACTGGCGCCGCTCCACCCGCTGCCTGCGAAGCTGCTCGAGCACCGGAAGTACGCCAAGCTCAAGAGCACCTACGTCGATGCGCTGCCCACACTCGTCGAGCCGGCGACGGGCCACATCCACACGACGTTCAACCAGACCGTGACGGCCACGGGCCGGCTCAGTTCCAGCGACCCAAATCTGCAGAACATCCCGATCCGCACCGCCGAGGGGCAGCAGATCCGGGCGGCGTTCCTGCCCCGTGAGGCGGGCTGGCGGTTCGTCGCCGCCGACTACTCCCAGATCGAGCTCCGGATCCTCGCCCACCTCTCCGGCGACGCGGCGATGCGGGCGGCCTTCGCCTCGGGCACCGACATCCACACCCGCACCGCCGCGGCCGTGTTTGGTGTCGCCGAGGCCGCCGTCACGTCCGAGATGCGGCGTACCGCGAAGGCGGTGAACTTCGGAATCCTCTACGGCCAGAGCGCCTTCGGCCTCGCGAAGACGCTCGCCATCCCCCAGCCGGACGCCGCCGAGTTCATCGCCGCCTACTTCCGCACGTTCGCGGGCGCCGCCGAATTCATGGACGAAATCCTCGACCGCTGCCGGCGCGACGGCCACGTGACGACGATGCTGGGGAGGCGCCGGGCGATCGCGGGCGTGCGGGATCGGGCCGGGCGCCGCAACGCCGCCGGGATACTCGCGCTCGCGCTGCCGGAGCGCACGGCGATCAACACCGTCGTCCAGGGATCGGCCGCCGATCTGATCAAATTGGCGATGCTGCGGGTCGCCCGGCGGCTCGCGGAGAAACGGCTCGCGGCGGCGCTCGTGCTGCAGATCCACGACGAGCTCCTGCTCGAAACGCCGGCTGGAGAGGTGCAGGCGGTGCGCGACCTTCTGCTTGGCGAAATGCGAGGGGCCATGCCGCTCGACGTGCCGCTCGAGGTGTCGGTGCACGAAGGATCGACCTGGGCCGAGTGCGAGAAATAGGCGAACGAAACATGATCACGATCGGGCTCATCGGCAGGATCGGGGCGGGCAAGTCGACCGTGGCGCGGCGGTTCGGCGAGCACGGGGCTTTCGTGATCGACGCCGATGCGCTGGCCCACGAGGTGCTCGGCGAGCCCGACGTGCGGGCGGAGATCGCGGCCCGGTTCGGGGCCGGCGTGCTCTCGGCCGCTGGCGGCGTCGACCGAGCCCGGCTGGCCGAGGCCGTGTTCGGCCCGACGCCGGTGCACGCAGCGGCGCTCGAGGCTCTCGAGGCGATCGTGCACCCCCGGGTGCATCGCCGGATCGAGGCCGCGCTCGCCGCCGCCCGAGAAGCGGCGGGCCGCCCCCACGCTCTCGTGGTGCTCGATATCCCGCTCCTCGTGCGGGCCGGGTGGGACAGGGTCTGCGACCATCTCGTGGTGGTCGAGTGTGAGGATGCCGTGAGGCGGGAGCGACTCGCCCGCCGGGGCGTGAGCCCGGAGCAGCAGGCCGCCCGCGAGGCGGCCTGGGAAGCGGGAAGGGGGACCGCATCCCTTGAAGCCGCATCCCTCGAAGCCACCGCGCCTCCCGGGCGGAGCGAAACCTTCACCGTGGATACCTCGCGGGATCTCGCCTATACTCATTTTCAGGTCGACCGGATACTCGGGGAGCTTGTGAGTCGCTGACAAGAGCCCCTCGCCACCGTTCGACTTCGGTCTGTTGCAACCGACCGCCCCTCCTGCCTGCTCCCCTCCCAGCTCCATTTCGCCCGGCCCCGTCGCGGGTCTCCGCGAGGTTTCCATGCCCACCACCGATCCTGAACGCCCCGACGACGTCCTGGGCGACCCGCTCGCCGAAGAGCCGATGTCGATCGCCGAGGAGATCGCGGAAGAGGTCAAACTCGAAGACCACGACCCGGCCGACCGATACGAGTCGCTCAAGAAGGCCGACACGCACATCACGGCGCTCCAGAAGCTCTCGATGGTGGAGCTCATCGAACTCGCCCGCAAGGAGGAGATCGGCGACGTCACCGGCGCCAAACGCCAGGACCTCGTGTTCAGGATCTTGAAGGAGCGGGTCAAGCTCAACGGCCTGATGTTCGGCGAGGGCACGCTCGAGATCCTGCCCGACGGATTCGGCTTCCTGCGCAGCCCCGACTACCACTACCTCTCCTGCCCCGACGACATCTACGTCTCCCCCAGCC
>CAZDTC010000234.1:0-4291 GCA_964508125.1 uncultured Candidatus Kuenenia sp. | reverse complement strand
TCCTCGTCGCAGGACGAAGCGGCAACGATATCGCGCTCGTCAGACTCTTGGGGGACAGCGATCAGCAGAAACCCACCGCTACGTTTGCAGCCGTCGCTACTCCGACCAAAGCATCTCTCTCATCGATCTCCGTAACGTTTGATGAGGCTGTCACCGGCATCACGACAGGAAGCTTCACACTCACGCGAAATGGCTCACCCATATCGCTTGCGACTGCAACGCTCACTGGGTCGGGCACAAGCCGTATGCTCGGCAATCTAGCGGGCCTAACAAGCTCTCCCGGCACATACCTGCTGACGCTCAACGCGACTGGCGTCACCGACCTCGCAGGAAATGCTTTAGCAGCTCAAGCAACGCAAACGTGGACGGTCGAGCCAGGCCCCGTGCTTTCGGGTACGAGCATCTTAGAACATCAGCCTGTGGGTACTGCGGTTGCCACGCTCACATCAAACGATCCTGATGGCTTGAAGATCTTCACGTACTCCCTCGTGAGCGGCACCGGCAGCGTTGACAATACGGCCTTCGCGGTTGTCGGCAACCAACTCAGGACGGCGGCGGTATTCGACTTCGAGATCAGGGCCGCCTACCAAATCCGCCTTCGTGCTACCGACCAATTCGGCGGTTTCTCGGAAAATACGTTCGCGATCAGCGTTGTCGACACTGCCGAACTGCGCGTCACGAGCCTTACGCCTACAGCCTCCGGCTTCCGAGCAACTTTCAATCGTGCCATCGTGGCCGCCGACCTCAACTTGTATGACCAGTCCGGCACCCTCGGCGCTCCGGATGTGACTATTGTAGGGGCATCCACAGGGCCGGTACGCGGATCTGTGGTCGTAGATGCCACCGGCACAGGCTTCACCTTCGTTCGCACCGGCAGTGTGCTCCCATCCGACACGTACGCCGTCACGCTCCGCAGCGCGTCCAACGCCTTCCATGACGCCGCTGGCCAACTCCTCGACGGCGACGGCAACGGTACGCCAGGCGACGACTACTCGTCGACATTCGTCATCTCACAGCCCGCCAACGCGGTCGTAGTCGGAATATCAGACTTCGCACGCGGTGCCGGTCAAACCGTTAACGTACCGGCCACTGGCTCCGGACTCCCTTTGATGCTAAGCAGTGGTCGAAATGTAACTGGCCTCGACTTCACGCTCGTCTACGATGCCACGCTGCTCACCGTCAGCGACTTCGTACTCGAGCAGTCGCTCGTCGATGCGGGCGTTCAAGTGGCCGTCAATGCGGCGACGGCTGGACTGGCGCGCCTCTCGATCTTTGGAACCGCGGCACTGGCAGCTGTTGATGGTGCTCTCACTGTCGGCAGGTTCCTGGCATCCGTGCCTCAGAGCGCAGCCTATCCTGCAAAGCAGGTTCTCGATATCCAGAACCTCGTCGTCCACGACGCCGCTCCTGGGGTGCCCGGTGTGCGTCAGTCACTTGATGACGATGCAATACAGGTTTCGGGCTACTTGGGGGATTTGAATGCCAACAGGCTCATCCAGGCAAACGACGCGATTCTGTCGGCTCGCATAACGGCCGGCGTGAACACGGGTCTCTCGGGCTATCAGACAGCCGACCCGACGATCGTCGCTGATATCAGCGGCGACGGCCTTATCCAGGGCAACGACGCGGTTGGGGTGGCCCGCGTGGCTGCAGGCTTCATTGTGCCGAGTATTCCTTCTGTGCCGATCGGGCTCCCCACGCCACCGACCGGCACAGACCCGCTACTGAAGGTGGGCAGCGTCAGCAACCTGGCGGGCGCGACCATCGTCGTGCCGGTGACCGTGGAGATTCCATCTGGCCAGCCCGCCATGGCTTTCTCGGGATTTGATCTCGCGATCTCCTACGACCCGAGCAAACTCACTTTTTCCTCGATCGCGGCTTCGACGTTCACCTCAGGCTTCTCCATCACGCCAAACACGACCCTCGGCGGCGGCACTCTGGCCGTGTCGGCATTCACGAGCGGCCAAACGGAAACGATCGATGCCACCTCAGGCACAAGGGTGCTTGCCAACGTGACGTTCACCATCAATCAGTCTGCATTGAGCGGCGTGACCGTTGTCAATCTGCTCGCCAATAATGCCGGCCAGCAATTCACCGCCCTGTTTGACTCCGGTGCGAATGAAGCGGTGCTTGGTTCCCCGCCCACCAACGCAGCCACTGATCTAGTGGACGGCATCGTCACCATCCAGGAAAACAATCAGTCACCAACCGACATCGCCCTGTTGGTTTCGTCGATCGCCGAGAATCGGCCCTCAGGCACCACCGTCGGCACGCTCTCCACCACAGATCCCGACGCCGGCAATATCTTCACGTACACGCTTGTTTCGGGCATCGGCTCCAACGACAACGCCTCGTTCACGGTGTCGGGCAACGTGCTCCAGACTGCAGCAAGCTTCGACTACGAGACGCAAAGTTCTTACTCAATTCGGATTCGCGCCACTGACCAAGGCGGCCTCTTCACGGAGAAGTGGTTCACGATCACAGTCACCGACGTCAATGACGCCCCGACCGACGTGGCCCTCTCAGCCTCGTCAATCGCAGAGAACCAGCCCGCCGGCACCACCGTCGGCACGCTTTCCACCACCGACCCCGACGTGGGCAACTCGTTCACGTACGCGCTGGTCAGCGGCGCCGGTTCCACCGACAACGCATCGTTCTTCATCTCAGGAAACCTGCTCAGGACTGCCGCAGGTTTTGATTTCGAGGCCAAGAATTTTTATTCAATCCGTGTTCGCTCAACCGACCAGGGTGGCCTCTTCACTGAGAAGACATTCACGATCTCAGTCACGAATATTAATGAGGCTCCGACTGATGTATCGCTCTCGAACTCGTCTATAACAGAGAAACGGCCTGTCGGCACCACTGTCGGGACGCTCTCCACGAGCGATCCTGACACCGGCAACACGTTCACGTACACGTTCGTCTCCGGTGCCGGCTCGGCCGACAACGCTTCATTCACGATTTCAGGCAATGTCCTCCGAGCCGCCGCGAGCTTCAACTACGACACCAGGAGCTCCTATTCGATCCGCGTCCGCAGCACCGACCAGAACGGCCTCTCCACCGATAAAGTGTTCGAGATCACCGTCATCTCGCTCACAACAGATCGCAGCATAAGCGTCGCTGCGGGAGTCGTTGCGGTTGACAATGACGTACACTCGGGCTTCACAAGGCTCGTTAAGCGTGGGCCCGGGTCGCTCGTCCTCGCCCTTGCCAACTCGCACTCCAGTGGCACGGTCGTTGAAGAGGGCGAACTGATCGTGCGCTTCGTCGGCTCGCTCGGCACGGGCACTGTAGTCGTGAAGCCGGGTGCGAAGCTGTCTCTCGATTTTGGGCCGCAATCAATCGCACTCGCAGGCCTGCAAATACATCCTGGCGGGCTTATCGATGTCGGCATGGGTCGCTTCGTGCTGAGCGCTGGCACCTTCAATCTCGGAGCGATTCGCGATCAAATTCGTGCTGGACGCGCTGAGGCAACATGGGCTGGCACTGGCGGCATCACGTCAGTTACGGCTGCGAGGACGAATGGACGTGCCATTGGGCACTCGCTTGATAGTAGTGGCAGTCTGATAGTCGGATTTGCGGGTAACGGCGACCTCAATCTTGATGGCGTGGTCGACTTCGATGATGTCGTAGCGCTCGTAAGCGCCGGTTGCTTCGATACGGGACGCCCGGCCACCTGGGATACCGGCGATGTCAATTACGATGACGTTGTCGACTTCGATGACATCGTGGAGATAGTATCGGCGGGGTTGTTCGACCAAGGCTCGTATCTCTTCGGCCAAACGCAAGCCATCACACTGCAGAGTTTCCAGGCTGAGGCACCCGTGGGCTTCGACCCAATAGATGCGGCATTCGCCTCCCTGGCGACTGACCAACAGACCACGAGCAACATGTTGGTAAAGAAGAAGTCGACGGCATGGATTCTCTGAACGGGCGTGACCACTCCCCGCCGCCCCGCTCCGCCGTTGTCGGCCGTCGCTAATACGTCCGGTGTTTCGCCGCGAAAGCCCTGAAAACCGGACGGTGTGAGGAGCCGGGAATAAGCACGTTTACCGTTCGGAAAAGTCGCTTATTCTCGGTTGCTTACGGCTTCAGAAATCCGCGGCATTTTCGTCACCCGCAACAGCGGCGGGCGAGTTGCCTGGCTTGGGCCCGCGGCGTCGCGTGGCTTTCCAACAAATAGATACCGCGGCCTGCCAGCCACTGGGCCAGCGACACGCGGAGATGACGAGCACAGCGGTTGGGCCGCCGCTCGTAGAGTTTCAATATCACCGTGCCGTCCGGCATGTAT
>CAZDTC010000233.1:0-4313 GCA_964508125.1 uncultured Candidatus Kuenenia sp. | reverse complement strand
GGATGTCGAGACTTGCCGTGAAGACAGCAGAGACAGGCTGAAGCCTGTCCTACGAAGAGGTGGCGGCGAGGATGCCGGCTTCGGCGGCGGCGGCGAGGCGGTCGATCTCGTCGAGCGTGATGCACAGCGGAGGCATGAGCACGACGGTGTCGCCGAGCTGCCGGAGGATTGCGCCGTGCGGCCTGGCGGCGAGGCAGGCGCGGGTGCCCCGCTGCTCCTGCCAGGGATAGGGTCGGCGCGATTCCTTGTCGGCCACGAGGTCGAGGCCTGCAACGAGCCCGCACTGCCGCACGTCGCCCACGTGAGCGAGCGCGGCCAGCCGGGCTGCGTGTTCACCAAGCCGCGCGATCTTCGCGGGCAGCGACTCGAACACGCGTTCGTCGCGGAAAACATCGAGCGAGGCGAGCGCAACGGCCGCGGCCAGCGGGTTGCCGCCGTAGGTGTGACCGTGGAAAAACGTGCGCCGGTCGGCGTGGGCGCCGAGAAATGCGTTAAAAACCCGCACCGTGGTGAGCGTGGCCGCCATCGGCAGGTAGCCCGCCGTCAGCCCCTTGGCGAGGCAGAGGATGTCGGGCACGACCTGCTCCTGCTCGCACGCGAACATCGTGCCGGTGCGGCCGAAGCCGGTGGCCACTTCGTCGAGGATGAGGAGCACGTCGTGTTTGGCGGTGAGGTCGCGCACGCCGCGGAGGAAGCCCCGCGGATGCACGAGGATGCCGCCGGCGGCCTGCATGAGCGGCTCCATCACGAGCGCGGCGACCGTGCCGGCGTGGCCGGCCAGGATCCTTTCGAGCCCGGCGAGAGCCTCGTCGAGCGCCGGGGCCGGCCGGCCGGTGTGCGGGCACGGCCCGCCGGGCGACGGGATCCGGATCGCCTCGAAGGTGAGCGGCCCGAACATCGCCGTGAACCGATCGACCCCGCCGACGCCGATCGCGCCGAGCGTGTCGCCGTGGTAGGCCTCGCCGATCGCCACGAACCGCGTCCTGGCCGGCTGCGGCGGATCGGCCTGCCGCCAGTATTGAAACGCCATCTTCAGCGCCGCTTCGATCGCGCTCGAGCCGTCGCCGGTGAAGAACACCCTCTCGAGCCCCGGCGGTGCGATTTCGACGAGCCGACGGGCGAGCTCCACCGTGGTCGGGTTCGAGAGCCCGAGGTTCGTGGTATGGGCCACCTTGTCGAGCTGGCCACGGAGGGCGGCGTCGAGCCGCGGGTGGCGGTGGCCGTGCACGTTGCACCACATGCTCGCCGAGCCGTCGAGGTACGCCTTGCCGGTGGTGTCGTAGAGCGTGGCCCCCTGCCCCGACTCGATGAGCAGCGGCTCATATTCCTGCATCTGCGTGAACGCGTGCCACACGTGCTCGCGGTCCCAGCGGTGTAGATCGCTGGTCGTGGAAGGGCGGCGGTCACTCACGGGTGGCCAACACCTCGTCGAGCTTCGTCTCCACGCCGAGCGGCCCCGCCCAGCGGCGCAGGTAGCACTCGTCGAGTTCGGAGCGGGAGAGCAGCAGGTCGTCGATGTCGGCCCGATCCCTCGGTCGGCTGGCGATGAGCTTGAGGAGAATGAGGTCCTCGGGGCTGACGAACCACGCCGGGACGCCCCCGACGGTGTGCTGCACCCGGCGTCGCATCAGGTCGTGCTGGAATTCGGATTCGGCGAGAAAGATGTCGATGTCGATGCCGCGGTCCGCAAGGTACAGCCGAAACTTCACCACGGGCATCTCGGCGACCGAGTCAACCCAACCGCGTTGGTACTGGTCGGGCACCGTGAAGCCGGCCTCTTGCGCTGCCGCGTAGAGGGCGGGCAGGCGGTCGCGGTCGAGGAGGATCGTGAAGTCGACGTCGTACGTGGGGCGCGGCAGCGCGTACACCCGTACCGCCCATCCACCCATGATCGCGTAGGGGATGTCGAGACGATCGAAAAGCCTGGCGAACGAATGGAGCGTGCCGACGAGATCGTTCACTGGCGGGCCTTCGTGCGGGCGATCGCGGTGAGCATGTTGCGGTTTCGCGCGTCGTTCTCGCGGGCAAGCAGCTCGAATCGTCGATTGACGATATCCGGGCTCCCCTCGAAGAGCGCCGGGATGTTTTCCTCGGTCATGCGCAAGGCGAGCGCAAGCCGCTCGCCCGGTGTCATGCGGCGGTAGCGTTCGAGGGTTTCCTGGCTGAGCATGCCCTCATCATACCCGGGGACGTGTCAGCGGATGGACACCGGCGTGCCCACGTCCGCCGCGAGCCGGAGGTCGGCCCGCCCCTCGACGACGGCCGCCTCGATGAACCCCTGCGAGCCGACGAGGGCCACGGTCATTCCGGGAGCGGCGTCTCCATAGGTGCGCACGAGCGTCGTGATCTCGTGGCCGCCCACGTGCAGAGTGCCGGCGGCGGTCACGCGGGGCCAGAGCGATGCGGGGAGGTTTGTGACCAGGTTGCCGAACGCGTCGACATGGATCACCTTCCCTTCGATACCGGTGGCCGTCTCGCGCGGCTCGGGCCACGTCAGCTGGACGAGGCCGTTGAGCGGGGGGCCGAGCGTTTCGGGGGCCACGCCGTCGAGGAGCCGGACGGCGGCGGGCGCGAGAACGTCGCGACCGTGGAACGTGGCGGCAGCGTCTGCCGGCACCTCCAGCGCGCGGGCCTCAGCGAGCGGCGCGCGCGTGAGCGCCCACGACAGCAGGCCGTTGTCGGGGGCCAGGAACTCGTGCGCGCCGATCCGGGCCCACGCGAGCGGGCGGCGCGTGCCCACGCCGGGATCGATGACGGCGATGTGGAGCGTGTCGGCGGGGAATGCGAGGCAGGCCTGCCCGACGAGCCAGGCCGCGGCACGGATGTCGTGGGCCGGGAGATCGTGCGAAATGTCCACGAGCGTCGGCGGCGTGGAGGTGTGGAGGAGCCTGGCCTTGAGCTGCGCCACGTAGACGCTGCCGGTGCCGAAGTCGGTGGTGAGCGTGACGATGCGGGACATGATCCTACGGGAGCAGCGAAGGGAGGTCGTCGAGGCCGATCGTTTCGACGGCCGGTCCGGCCGGTTCGCGAAGCGTTTGCGTGGTGGGTGTGCGGCAGACGACGGCCACGGAGGCGATCGCGTCGGTGCCGATCTCTCCACGGATCCGCAGGAGGCGGCGGATGTCGGCGGCGGCCGGGAACTCGCTCCACGCCGTGTCGAGGATCACGAGCCCGCGCGGCGTCGGCACGACGAAGTCGGCCTCCTTTGTGCGGTCGCGCCAGAACACCGGTTCGACGGGCTGGACCCCCGACGCAGCGAGCCGACGCACCTCGCCATACACGTAGGTTTCCCAGAGAGCGGCGGCCTGCGGCGAGGAAGCCAGTTCCTCGGCCGAACGGATTCCGAGCAGGTGGGCACAGAGGCCGGTGTCGCGAAAGTAGAGCTTGGGCGCCTTCACGAGCTGCCGGCCCTGCGGCGGCCGCCAGGGGCGGACAAGTGCGATGATGCCCGCTTCGACGAGCGTGTCGAGCCAGATCGCCGCCGTCGAGCCGACGATCCCGACCTCGCGCGCGAGGTCGGCCTTGTTGAGCAGCCGGCCGGAGCGCAGGGCGACGGCCCGCAGGAACTGCTCGAAGGCATGGACGCTGTCCACCCGCAGTTGCTCGGGAAGTTCGCGGGCCAGGTGGTCTGCCACGAGGCTGCGCATGAATTCATCGACGTCGCTGGCCGGGTCGGCATGGAGCGCGGGATACCCGCCGCGCAGGAGCCGCTCGGCCAGCGGCATCGTCGGGCAGGCCACCACCGACTCGGCATGCGACAGGCCGTCGAGTCGCACCAGGCCACGGTCGTCGCCAAACGCTTCGCGGGCGGCGGCCGCCAGGAGAAGCGGCCGGGAGCCGACGAGCACGAAACTGGTCGGGGGCATGGGACGCGACGCGGTTTCCCGGCTGACGTGATGGAGCAGTCGGGGGGCGAGGTGCACGTCGTCGATCACGACGGGCGGCGGATGCGCCGAGAGGAAGGCTGCGGGATCTAGGTGGGCGCGAGAGGCCTCGCTGGGGAGTGCGAGCGTCACGCGACGATGAGTAGGAAAGGCAGTTTGCGCAAAGAGGGTTTTGCCAGTGGCTCTTGGACCAGTTATTACGAGTGCGGGAATGCTTTCAGGAGTTTTGTTTAAATCAAAATAACACTTGCGTTTGATCAAAACAACGTTATTCATCGTTGTAATCGAATGATTTGCTGGGTAGGGATTCGCATCATCCGCTCAGCCCCATCTCCTTGATCAGGTCGATGCACATCTGCCGAACCTTGCCGGGATTCACGTTGGGGTTCTTCTTCTTGGCCTGGCCGATGAGGCCGGCGGCGGCCTGCT
>CAZDTC010000232.1:0-4341 GCA_964508125.1 uncultured Candidatus Kuenenia sp. | reverse complement strand
GGCGAGCGAGACGGCGCTCGGCCGCGAGCGGCTCTCGATCCCGAGCGTGGCCGTCGCCGACTTCGCCCGCGGCGTGTTCGAGCGGTTCGACGACAAGCGGGTGCTCGTGGTCGGTGCCGGCAAGATGGCCCACGAGACCCTCCGCTACCTGCGCGAGGCCGGCGCCCGCGACATCGTCGTGGTCAATCGCACCGCCGAGCGGGCCGACCGGCTCGCGGCCAGCCTGGGTGGACGGCCGGGACGCTTCGCCGACCTCGTCGCCGAGCTTGCCGCCGCGGACCTCGTGGTGAGCACGACCGGCGCGAACGCGCCTGTCGTGACGGCCGACATCTTCGCCCGCGCCGAGATCGCCCGCGAGGGCCGCCCGCTCGTCGTCCTCGATCTCGCCGTGCCGCGCGACTTCGATCCGGCGATCGGCGCGCGGCCGGGCGTGTGGCTGTATTCGATCGATGATCTCGGCGCCGCCTGCGAGGCCAACCGTCGCAGCCGCCAACGCGAGATGCCCGCGGCCCTGGCGATCGTCGACGAGGAGGCCCGCCGGTTCATGGGCGACCTCCACCACCGCTCGACGGCGCCGGTGATCGAGCAGCTGCGGGCCGGCTGGTCGGAGACTGGCGACGCCGAACTCGACCGCCTCTTCCGCCGGCTGCCGGAGCTCGACGACACCGCCCGCGCCGAGATCCGCCAGGCCTTCGAGCGCTACGCCGCCAAGCTCCTCCACTCGCCGCTCACGTCGCTCCGCAACGAGAGCCGGTCCGGCCCGCCCCACGGCCTCCTCGACGCCCTCAAGCGGCTCTTCGATCTCAAAGAGTAGGACAGGCTTCAGCCTGTCACGCCCCGTGGGGCAAGCGTCCCGCTTGCCTTCTCGATCTCTCAATCCGGCTTCGCGCTCCCCGTATCCCGTCGCCGGACGATCAGGCAGGCGATAATCACCCGCATTCGGAGCCGGCGGCACGCTGCTCCATCGCCGAGGGCGATCGCGAGGCTGCTTCCCGGCGAGATGGTAGGGATGACCCCGAGCCGGATTGGGCACGTTGATCTCAAAACGGCCCGGGCAAAATGGGCTCGGCGGGGTAATCCTGGCGGGTTTCGACGGCCGCGGAAACTCGTCACGTCGTAGGGGTCGTGCCGGGCTGCGGGCCCAAAAATGCCGGAAATCTTGGTGAAAAATCGTTGAACCAGGTTTCTGCGTTGGTATCGTCGGTATTCGAAGGCGGGAGTCGTCGGCACGGGCCGGCGTCTCACCGCCAACCAACCCGCAGGAATCCGCCGGCATGGCCCTCGCCCATCATCCCGATCCCGAAGAAGTCGAGTGCCTGCTTCGCAACGCGGAACTCCGCGACGCGATCGAGCCCTATCTCGATGAGGCCGTGTTCGAGATCGACTTCCGGCTCCTTCCCACACCCGTCGAGAATCGGTTTTTGGAGTCGATGCTGGCCTGGGAGCAGGCACCGCTCGTACCGATCGCCCGCTGGTTCGACCCGCCGCTGGCGATGCAGCCGGCCTGCACGCTCGATGATGAGCAGGTGCATGATCGGCTGTGGCGGGTGATCGAACGGTTGTATGAGAAGCGGGTGGTGCTCGAGTACACTGACCATCTCTCCGATCGTGATCTCTACGCCCTGATTCGGCGCGATATCCTTCCGGCGGCGGTCAAGCGGGTCGACCTGCCCGACAACTTCTTCCACTGGGACTGCAGTGCCAGTGAGTCGGAGGACATGGGCGTGTGGCTTGCGTATTACGCGTCCGAGCGGGAACGTGAGCAGTGGAGCCTGGAGGAGGGACGTGACCCACCGCCCCGCCAAGTGCCCGCCTACCCGAGGCTGTTGCCCACAGCCCCCGTCGAGCGCTAGGCAGACGCGGTGATTTTTCCACCGCGCGGCGAAAGTCTCCCCGGCGGACTGTGTCGGACAGCGCCCTCGCATGGATTGCAGCAGGCGTCAATTACCCGCTGAAGGCGATTCCGCTGGCTTTTCGCAGAGCGGCACGCTTTTTGCCGGAGGGCTGAGGACGACGGAGGTCCGGCCACGAAGCATCATGCGGGATGCCGTTCAGTCCACGACTTGATTCACATCCGAGGAGGGGCACTTCGATGGATCTGCCCGGTGGGCAAGGCAGCCGTCGTGGGGCGGTTGACGAAGCTGCGGACTTGATCGACCTCGACGCCGTCAAGGGCTTCACGCTCGTTGAGCTGCTCGTCGTGATCGCGATCATCGGCGTCCTCGTGGGCCTGCTCCTGCCGGCGGTACAGAGCGCCCGGGAATCGGCCCGGCGGTCGTCATGTTCGAATAACTTGCGGCAGCTTCCGATCGCGTTCCACAACTACGAGGCGGCCCGGAAATCCCTGCCGCCGCTCAAGCGTTTGTTTTCGGGCCCGATAACCAACTGCGAGCCGAACATGGCCCACCGCAGCTGGGCGCCCGACGTGCTCGCGTTCCTCGAAGAGACAGCGATCATGGCCAACTACAATCTGTCGCGAAACTGGTGGGAGAACGAGGATGGACAGGCTCCCAACGGGGGTGCCGCGGGCGTGTATGACCCGGATCCAACGGGCAATCGCGCAATCGCACGGAGATTTCTCAAGGTTATGCAATGCGCGTCGACTCCCAGACAAAACAGGATTCAAGACAAGATTGAGAATCCTCGAAAGACGGGCGCCTGTGGCGATTACTTCGTCGTCGGAGGCACCGGGACGAGCTTCGGGACGGTGACCGGCCTGTCTGGCTGGCCGGCCATCATGCCGGGGCCGACGGAGGCGTGGTCAGGGTGTGGAAGTGGAACCTCCGTCCTACGACCGAGAAGCACCATCGCGAAGATCACGGACGGCACCTCGAAGACGATCCTGCTTGCGGAGTGTGCAGGCCGAGAAGACGTCTGGCGGGACCGAACGATGTATGCAGCGAACGCCGACAATGCCGCAGGCACGAACTGTGCCAGGGCACAAGGGGGGGCATGGGCAACCAACGACAATGCCTATGGCTTCGGTGAAAAAGCCAACGGGTGGTGTCAGCCTGGGCCAACCTCGGGGGCGATTCCAACAAACCTGATGCGCGTCAACGGTTCCAACGAAAACGGTTGGCTCATCTACGCCTTCCACCCTGGCGGGGCGCACGTCGCGATGACGGATGGCGCGGTGCGGTTCGTGTCGGAGTCGACCGACGTGCGGATTCTTGGTGAACTCGCCACCCGAGCCGGCGGGGAAGCGTCCTCGTTGCCTTGACGGCCGGCGCAGCCTCCTCGCTCTCGTTCTTCGCCGACCCATATACTTCTCGGCGGAGGTGTCCATGAACATGTCGCAAAGTTCGTTCCGCTCCGTTGTGGCGATCGCCCTCGCCTGCCTTGCCGCGGCCGCCCCGGCTGCCGACACCGCCACGATCAAGGCGGCGATCGCGAAGGGCTCGAAGTATCTGATCGAACAAGGGCAGGCCGCCGACGGCAGTTTCTCGTCGCAGGTCGGGCCGGCCGTCACCGCACTCGCCGTGACGGCACTCGCGCAGAGTGGCACGCCGGCCGACGACCCCGCCGTGAAGAAGGGGCTCGAGTATCTCCTCAAGTTCAAGAGCGCCGACGGCGGCATCCATACGCCCGACTCCAAGGTGGCAAACTACGAGACCTCGATCGCGATCATGGCGCTTGCCGCCTGCAACTACGGCGGCCGCTACGCGCAGGATCTTCAGGCCGCCGAGGCGTATCTCAAGGGCATCCAGTGGGACGACACGGAGGGCAAGGGCCCCGACGATCCGGCCTACGGCGGCGCCGGCTACGGCGGCAAGGGCCGCCCCGACCTTTCGAACACGGCATTCATGATCGAGGCCCTGCGCAGCATCGGCACGAGCCAAAACGACCCGGCGATCCAGCGGGCCCTGGCCTTCGTGTCCCGCACGCAAAACCTCGAGGGGCCGCACAACCCGCTTCCGCATCCGGCCAAGAACCCTGACGGCGGCTTCTACTACACGCCGGCCAACGGCGGCGAGAGCCAGGCGGGCACGACGCCCTCGGGCGGCCTGCGCAGCTACGGCTCGATGACGTATGCGGGCCTCAAGAGCATGATCTTCGCCGGGCTCACCAAGAGCGACCCGCGCGTGAAGGCTGCAACGGCATGGCTGCGGAAGCACTACACGTTCGCCGAGAATCCCGGCCTCGAAGACGCCGGACTCTTCTACTATTTCCACACGGCTGCCAAGGCGCTCGACGTGCTCGACGAGAGCCCGTTCGTCGACGCCGCGAGCAAGCCGCACGACTGGCGGGCCGAACTCTCCGACGCGATCCTCGCGAAGCAGAAGCCCGACGGCTCGTGGGTGAACGACAACGCCCGCTGGATGGAGGGAGACCCGAACCTCG
>CAZDTC010000231.1:0-4345 GCA_964508125.1 uncultured Candidatus Kuenenia sp. | reverse complement strand
GATCTCCACGCTCTCGAGGCCGTCGGGCTGCATGTTGAGCAGGTTGTGGTCGTAGCCCAGGTCATGCATGCCCGAGGCCACTGCCATCGTGCCGGCCATCGCGGCCAGGGCCACGAACCGCGGATAGCGGAAGATCGGGGCGAGCCACGCATGCACCGGCACGGGCACCGGGATCCGGCGGCCGAGCGGCCCGCGGTCGATGACGGCCACGACGGCCGGCAGCACGAGCAACTCGGCGAGGCAGCAGAGCAGGATGCCGCCGCCGGCGATCAGGCCGAGCTCCGCCACGCCCACGAAGCTCGTGAGCGCCGCGGCGAAGAAGGCGACGGCGGTGGTGATGGCACCCGTGAGGATGCCCGGGCCAACCGAGGCGCTCGTCTCGAGGAGCGCCGATTCGCACTCGAGGCCGCGCCGGCGCAGTTCCAGATAGCGGCCGATGTAGTACGTGCCGTAGTCGATCCCGACGCCGATCATCGTCACGGTGAATGTGACGCTGAGGATGTTCAGGTGCCCGACGCTCGCCGTGGCCCAGGCGAAGGCCCAGGCCATGCCGATCACGAGCACGCCGTTGGCCATGAGCGCGTGCCGGACGCCGCCGAACCCGGCGATGATCACGAGCGCCACGGCCGCGAGCGACAGCCCGCTCGCCCACACCATCGACTGCTGGCTGGCCCGCATCTCGTCGTCTTCCATCACGGGAAGCCCCGTGAGGCCGATCGTCACGTCGGGATGACGGTCTCCCACCACGCGGATCAGCCGGCGGAGTTCGTCGGTGGCTGCAGAGGCACCGGCGAATCCCCCCGACGCCTTCGCCAGCCGGAGGAGCACGAATCCCAGCCGGCCGTCCTTGGCGAGGAGGTGCTCGCTCGAGAGGTCACGAAGCGTGGAGAGCGAGTCGGGCATCCCGGGCCAGGGCGACACGTAGTCGGCGGCCGAGGCTTCGCCCGGGCGAGCGACGGCTTCGAGCCCGGCGACGAGGCTCTCGCTGTAACGCTCGAGAGCCGCAGTCGGATCCTCACGATCCGGCTTCGTGCCGGCAGGCGCGCCTGCCACCATCTGCCCGGCGAGTCCGCCGACCATCGTCGTCACCGAAAGCTGCGCCCAGCCGCCCTCGAGGATGGGCCGAGTGCGCTCGATGAAGCGGTCGATCTCCGCCAAGTCGGCCGGAGAGAGGTAGTGCAGTCCCTTCGCGCGGATCCTCGAGAGATCGACCTCGTGGAGTACCGAGCGAAACAACTCGCCGTTTCGGGCCACTTCGGCCGAGACCTCCTCGAGTGCCCGGATGACCATGGTCCGCGAGGCACCCTCGACCACAACGACGGCGTCTTCATCGGCGCCGAACTCGGCGATGTAGTCGATCCACAGCTTGTTGTATTCGCTGTCGGGATCGAGCAAGTCGGTGCGGCTCACCTTGTAGCCGAGCGACTGGGCGGTGAAGACGCCGGCGGCCACCGCCGAGAGCACGGCCCCGAGGACCACGAGCGACCCAGCCCGCAGACAGAGGCGAGTCCAGGCTACGAGGGCGCGGCCGAGCAGGCTCGGCGCCGGGTGGCTTCCGTCTTCCGCCGCGGGCGGCGCGCCCACAAGCGGAGTCGGTACGGGTTCGGCGTCGTTGCGTGAAGACATCGGGGGCGGGTGGTCTCGAGGCTGCGCGGGGCGGCGATCGTAGGGAATCGGCGCATGCTGGCCAACATCCGCTGCGGGCATGCCTGGCAAGCGGGGAGGGGTGGGCAAGGCTGCTCCCGCGCACGAAGCCGCGGGAGCCGGAAATGACTGTTCCAAAGCCGTCTTCGCGGCCGAAAAGTCTCCGGCATCGTCAGGCCCAGGCAGGGCGCGACGGTGGTTCGGGGGGAACGTCATGCCTGTGCTTCGTGGACCGTGGATGGGCTTCGGAGTCGCATTCGCGATACTTCTTGGCGCGCGAGCGCCGGCCACGGAGCAGGCTCCGGCGGCGAGCCTCGTGGCTGCGTGGAACGATGGCGGCTCGTCGAGCCGTGAGGCTCGGCGCCAGGCGATCGACAGTCTGCCGCTCGGGCGGATGACCGATCCCGCGCGGCGCACCGTCGAGAAGGCGCTGCGGGAGACCACGCTCTATCGCCGCCTGCCCGTGCAGACGTTCGCGTGCGACCGGGCGCTGCTCGAATTCGCGCTCGAGCATCCGGACGCGATCGTCGATGTGTGGCGGGTGCTCGGCATCAGCCGCCTGTCGCTCGATTCGGCCGGGCCGCAGCAGTGGCGGCTCTCCGATGGCTACGGCACCGTCGGCGCCCTCCGGCTGGTGCATCATGAGCGGCGTGGCTCCGGCGGCCTGCTCGTGTTTCATGGCCGCGGCGGCTATTCGGGAACGCTCGCCCCCAAACCGCTCACCGGCGGCTGCCTGATCCTCGTGCGGCATCACCCCGAGCCCCCTGCCGCCGACGGCTGCGACCAGCAGACCGTGCAGATCGATGCCTTTCTCGACGTCGATGGCATGGGTCTTGAACTCGTCACCCGAACGCTGCAGCCGCTGATCGTGCGCTCGGCCGCCATGAATCTCGGGGAGGTGTGTCTGTTCATGGAGTCGCTCTCGGCGGCGGCAGCACGAAACCCGGCGGGTGTCGTGCGGCTGACCGAACGCCTCACACGCACCGAACCCGCCCATCGGGAAACGTTCGCGGGCATCGCCCGCACGGCCGGCGCAAACGCAGGCCGCGCCGATCCGGAGGCGGTGCAGACGGAACTGGCCGCACGCTGGCTCCCTGCCGAGGACATCGACACGCTGCGGCGGTGAGGCTCAGGGCTGCCCACGCCCTCTCGGTTGATGTTCGCCTGGGCCACGTGGGACAGGCTTCAGCCAATCATGACCGAAATGGTTCTTTACTGATCGGCGTCTTCCGCGGGCGCGTCGGCCGGCGTCTCCTCCGGAGGCTTTGCATCCGCTGCGGGCGCGGGTGCCGCCAGGGCGTCGAGAGGGCCACCTTCGCCGGCTGATGCGGCGTCGGCGGGCGCCCCATCCGAGGCAGTGGTGGTGGATGGCGGCGCGAGCGCGGCGGCCACGGCCTTTGCGGCCGCCTTCGCGGCGTCGTCGATCTTCCCCTTCGGCGCCCGGGCTTCCACCGTGTACATCCGCCCGCCGATCACGACGGCGTAGCTCCAGCGCTCGATCGGCTCGCTGATCCCGTCGACCTTCGCCGAGCCGGGGCTTCCCCAAAAGGCGCCGAGATGCTGCCCCACCTTCACGGCGGCGGCCTTCTTCAATGGCTTCGCCTTGCCGAGCGATGCAGCCACACCTTCCGCGATGCCGGCGGCGAAGGCCTGATGATTGTCGGCCGTCACTTCCATGAACTCCGCCGGCGCCACCTCGGCCGTCACGAGAATCTTCGGATAGGTCTTCTTCGGGCCGGGTTGATATTTGACGACGCAGTCTTTCGTGCGCGGCAGTCGCGTCCAGCCGGCCGGCGAGGCGACTGCGATCCGGCCTTCGTCGACGGCCAGCGCCGTGTCGAGGTCGACGGCAGGCAACTTTTCACCCACGGTGCCGCCCCCCGACTTCTTCGTGGGCTTCCCGCCGCATCCGCCGGCGCCCACGATCCCGAAGCATCCGGAGCACACGAGGCACACGAGCAGAAGCCGCCCGACGCGAGCCGTGTCCACCGTCGCGGTCCCGGCCATGGGCGCGTTCCTTACTCCGAGATCGCTTCCTTGACCAGTTGGACGAAGTGCTGCGACCGTGACGACGCCGTCAGGTCGGCGGCCTTCTTGTCGGCAGCCTTCTTGTCGGCATATTCGAAGAGCACGAGCCGCTTCATCGACGGGTTGAACACGCCCCAATAGGCCTTCATCCGGACTTCCTTGGCGACCTTCTTGCGGGTGGTCTTCTTGGCGGCGGTCTTCTTCGGCTCCTTGGCGGCCTTTTCCTTCTTTTCCTTGGCCGGCTTCTCCTTGGCGGCCTTCTTCGTCGTCTTCGCGCGGGCTTCCGCCGCGTCGGCCTGGGCCCTGAGTTCCTTGCGATTTACCACTTTTCGCGCCATGTCGCCCCGTGATCCTTCCAAGAAGAGGGAGTGTTGCCTTGTGAGCGGGATCGCGCTGCTGTCGATCCGCCGCGGCGGCAGTATAGCGGTCCCGCGCTCCCGCCGCACTGCGATCTATACTTTCCCCATGAGCACCGCCGCCGACCCCGTGCCCCGCGCCGCTCCCTTCCCCGCCTACCGCAGTCTCGAGGACGCGGAACTTTCCGCTCGCATCGAGGCGGTGCGCCGCCGGATGGGCGCGCGGCTCGTGATCCTCGGCCATCACTACCAGCAGGACGGCGTGATCGCTCACGCCGACTTCCAGGGAGACAGTTACCAACTCTCGAAGTCGGCGG
>CAZDTC010000230.1:0-4351 GCA_964508125.1 uncultured Candidatus Kuenenia sp. | reverse complement strand
ATGCTCTACGAGCTCGACCTTCGCGATCAGGAGCATAATCTCCTGGCCACGCTCGACCGCCGGCCCGAGGCCTACCACGAGCAGGTGCTCGCGGGGCCAGGCGTGGCCCGCAGCGTGGTCGACGCCTCGCAGCTTGCGAAGTTCAAGCAGGAGGGACTCGAACGAATGGTCCGCTACGACCACTCGCGGCGCAAGAGCCTGGTCGATCACTTCTGGGATTGCGATGTCTCTGCAGCCGCCGTCGCGGAAGGCGAGGCGCTCGAGCGCGGCGACTTTGCGGCTGGCACCTACGAGGCAAGCATCCGCCGCAACCCTGGCCGGATCCAAGTGCTGCTGTCGCGCGCGGGCAACGCCTGGGGCATTCCATTCACGCTCTCGAAGGCCGTCACGCTCGACGCCGGCTCCCGCACGCTCGAGATCGCCTACAAGCTCGAGGGGCTGCCACCCGATTTCCGCCAGCACCTTGCCGTGGAGTTCAACTTCTCAGGGATGCCTGCGGCTGCGGCGGGGCGGTCTTTTTACGACGAACTCGGCCGCGAGCTCGGCGACCTGGGGCAGCGGCTCGACCTGCCACACGTGCGCGGAATCGGCCTCGTCGACGACTGGCTCGACATCGACGCCGCCCTGTCGTTTGGCCAGGCCTCGAACGGCGCCGCGACGGGCGTGTGGACGTTCCCGATCCAGTCGGTGAGCCAATCGGAGGGGGGCTTCGAACTCGTCCACCAGTCGGTCGTGGTGATGCCGCACTGGATCGTGACACCGGCCGCCGACGGCACATGGCGTGTGACGCTGCGGCTCGACCTGGGCCGGTTGTCCACGCGTTCCCGCACGGCCGGCTCCGCCCTCGCCGCCGCTGTCAGATAGGGATCGGCGGCTCGACGATGCCGCCGCCGTATGCGAGCATCGCCACGGGCAGTGGCGCGAGCAGCGCCGCCAGATCGGTCCGGCTGTCGTGGGCGATCCGCCAGGGGCTCGCCGGATCGTCGGGGCTGCCTGTGAGCGGCGCCGTCTGCGAGAGTACGACTGCCGCAATGGCCAGGCCGCGGGACCGTGCTGCCGTCACCGTGGCCATCGTGCGGCCGATCGCGCCAAGCCGGGCGGCATCGACGACGACGAGCGGGAAGCCGAGCCGGGCGGCGAGATCGGCGTTCGATTGTGTGTCGGAGAGCGGCGAGCAGAGCCCACCCGCCCCCTCCGCAACCACGATTTCGCACGCAGTCTTCCACGGCTCTACGCCCCGCTCGAGTAGTTCGTCGTCGACGGCGAGCCCCGCGGCGCGGGCGCTTCGCGGCGGCGAGATCGGCGCAGGAAAGATCTGCGGGCACGCCTGTACGAGCGTGAGCGGGCGGCCAGCCGCCTCCCAGAGCGCCTCGGCGTCGTGCCCGCCGCCGGTGGCGACCGGCTTGTAGACGCCCACCCGCTTCCCAGCCTGCACGAGCCGGCGCACGATCGCCACGGCCACTGCCGTCTTGCCCACATCCGTGTCGGTGCCGGTAATGAAGATTCCTCGCGTCATGAGACGATGTCGATTGCCTGAAGGGATGACACGTTCTACACTTCCGATAACAGCGATTTGAGACTCATTCTCAACGCGAGCTTCGGAGCCGCAAGACGCGGAATATCTCGTGCCCAATCTGGCCCATGTCGATGTCGGCGAAACGGCACACGTCGTCGACGTGCCGGGTGCCGACCCGGTGTCGCTGCGGCTCCTTGAAATGGGGCTCACGCCCGGCGTGACGGTGGCCGTGGTCGCTGCCGCCCCGCTTGGCGACCCGCTCGAACTCGAACTCCGCGGCTACCGCCTCTCGATTCGCCGCCGCGAGGCGGCCCTCGTCACGGTCGCGACCTGAAGGAACCGGCCATGACGGAGCGTGCCGGTCGCGAGCAGCCGCTCACGGTGGCGCTCGTGGGCAACCCGAACACCGGCAAGAGCACGCTGTTCACGGCGCTCGCCGGCATTCCCACGCGGATTGGCAACTACCCGGGCGTCACTGTCGAAGAGAAAGTCGGCCGCTTCACGCATCGCGGCCGGCCGATCGACCTCGTCGATCTGCCGGGAACCTACAGCCTGCGGGCCCAAAGCCCGGACGAACAGGTGGTGAGCGACGTGCTCGCCGGGACCATGGCGGGCGTTCCCCGTCCCGACTGCATCGTCGTGGTGGTCGATGCGACGAACCTCGCCCGCAACCTGTTCCTCACAAGCCAGATGCTCGAGCTCCACCTACCGATGGTCGTGGCGCTCACGCTCTCCGACGTCGCGGCCAATCGCGGCATCGGGATCGACGCAGCAGCCCTGGCCCGCCGGCTCGGCTGCCCCGTGGTACCAGTCGTGGCTCCCGCCCGCTCCGGGATCGATGCTCTTCGCGACCGCATCCTCACCGCCGCCGAGTCCGCCGCTCCAGCCGCGCCGGACCTCGCTCCGCACGTGGCAGCCGTCAGCGAGTCAAGGCCCGAAGCCGCCCGCGATGCGATCGCCCGCTACGCGTGGATCGACGCGGTCGTCGCGGATGCCGTCCGGCAGACCGGCCCGCCGCGCCGGCTCCTCGCCGACCGGATCGATTCAGTGCTCACCCACCGTCTCTGGGGCACGCTCGCGTTCGCCCTCGTGATGCTCGCGCTGTTCACGTCGATCTTCCGGCTGGCGGCGCCTGCCATGGACTTCATTTCCGCCGGTGTCGACTCGGTCGCAGCCTGGGCGGAGTCGATCCTGCCTGAGGGGCCGCTCCGGTCGCTGTTCGTCAACGGAGTGCTTGCCGGCGTGGGGAGCGTCGTCGTGTTCGTACCACAGATCGTGCTCCTCTTCCTCTTTGTCGCAATCCTCGAGGGATGTGGCTACCTGGCCCGGGCCGCGTTCCTCATGGACCGCCTGCTCGCCGGCGTGGGCCTTTCCGGCAAGTCGTTCATCCCGCTCCTCTCGAGCTTCGCCTGCGCTATCCCCGGCATCATGGCAGCCCGCACGATCGAAAACCGCCGCGACCGGCTGCTCACGATCCTCGTCGCCCCGCTCATGAGCTGCTCAGCCCGGCTCCCGGTCTACCTGCTCTTCTGCGGTGCGTTCGTGCCGGACGTCGCCTGCGGGCTTGCCTGGCTCCGGCTGCCGGCCGTCGTGCTTGCGGCGATGTATGCGCTGGGCGTGGTCGTGGCCGCGGCGGTGGCCTTTCTCCTCTCGCGCACGCTGTTCCGCGGCCCGCCGCAGCCCTTCGTGATGGAGCTGCCCGGCTGGCGCTGGCCGCAGCCCACCGTCGTGTTCGAACGTATCCGCGAGGCGGCCTGGTCGTTTCTCACGAATGCCGGCACGCTGATCCTCGCGATGAGCATCGTGATCTGGGCGCTCGGCACCTATCCCAAGCCGGTGCTCGAGGACGCGGCGGCCCTCACCGAAGCAGACCGCCAAGGCGAGGCCCTGCGGCAGAGCTTCCTGGGGCGGGCAGGCCGCTTGATCGAGCCGGTCGTGAAACCGCTCGGCTGGGACTGGCGGCTCGGCTGCGCGGCGCTCGCGAGCTTTCCGGCCCGCGAGGTCGTGCTCGGCACGCTGGGAGTGATCTACAACCTCGGCGACGTCGATCCGAAGGCGGAGGAAGGCGCCACGTTGCTCGTGCGCCGACTCAAGGCGGCCACCTGGGACGGCACCGACCGGAAGGTGTTTACGCTGCCGGTCGCGCTTTCGCTGATGGTGTTTTTCGCGCTCTGCGCCCAGTGTGCGAGCACGCTCGTCGTCATCGGCAAGGAGACCGGCAGCTGGATCTGGCCCGTCGTCACGTTCGCCTACATGACGGCGCTCGCCTGGCTCGCCGCCTTCGTCGTGTATCAGGCCGGCACCGCTCTCGGCTGGTGACCATGCAAGACGCCATCGCCATCGTGATCTCTGTCGCCGCAGGATTGTGGCTCGTGCGCACCCTGTGGCGGCAAGTGGCCACGCCGTCGTGCGGCAAGGCGGACACACCACCCGGTGTCGACGGCTTCGTGCCGCTCGACGACCTCACGCGAAAAAAATCGGGGCGGCCCTGAGGCCGCCCCGATTCGTTTGGAATGATGATTCCCGCCGCGTCCGCGGCGTGAATCAATACATGTCGTAGTCGCCACCGTGGCCGGCGCCGCCAGCCTTGGGCTTCGACTCCTTGGGCTTGTCGGCGATCAGAGCGTCGCTCGTGAGCAGGAGCGTTGAGACGCTCGTGGCATTCTGCAGCGCCGTCCGCGTCACCTTCGTGGGATCGATCACGCCCGCCTTGACGAGGTCTTCATACTCGTTGGTGGCGGCGTTGTAGCCGAAGTTGCCGCTGCCCGCGAGCACCTTCTCGCACACGATCGATCCGTCCTGGCCGGCGTTCGCCGAGATCATCGTGACCGGCGC
>CAZDTC010000229.1:0-4364 GCA_964508125.1 uncultured Candidatus Kuenenia sp. | reverse complement strand
GGGCTGGCGGCCCCGTCACCCCGTCGACCTCGCCGTCGGCGACCCGTTGCGCTCCTTGTTGCGGCTCTCGGCCTTGCGGGCGGCGTCGCGGTCACGACTCGCGGCCCCATGGGCGATTTCGGCACCTCCGGGCTGCGAACCGTGTTCATCGACGTGGGCCAGGGAGACGCTGAACTGGTGGCCGACGGGGATGACGGGATCCTGATCGACACCGGACCGCCCGACACGCCGATCGCCCATCTGCTTACCCGGCTCGGGATCAACCATCTGGCCGCTGTCGTGCTGACCCATGGGCAGTCCGACCACGCCGGCGCATTCGGTGATTTGCTCGCCCGGTTCCGGCCTGACGTGCTCATCGACGGCACCGCAACCGCCCCCGGCGGCGAGACGGAGCGCGTCCGGCGTCTGGCACGGGAGCTCGGGGTTCACGTGGTCAGGCCCGTGCCGGGGTTGCAGGCAGCCGCCGGCAGGGCGTCGATCGAAGTGCTCTCCCCGCTCGATTCCAGCTCTGGTCCGGGGGATCCGAACCTGTCGAGCACGGTTCTCCTCGCACGGGCGGGCGGCATCACCTCCCTGTTGACGGCTGACGCCGAGTCGGAGGTTCTGGACGGTCTCACCCTGCCGCAGGTTGACGTCCTCAAGCTTGCTCACCACGGGAGCGCCGACCGAGGTCTCGGCAGGGTGCTGGATCTGGTGCGGCCCTCGCTCACTGCGATCGAGGTCGGGCGGAATCCATACGGCCATCCTGCCGCCTCGTCGGTGCAGGCGGCAGGAAGATGGGGGCCGGTGCTGAGAACCGACAGGGGTGGGTCGATCGTCGTCAGCGCGGGGAGATCGGGCACGCTCTCGGTCAGGCGTCTCGGTCCCTGACGATTGCACTGAGGCTCCCGCCATCAGGCCGTTGAGCACCGCGAGCAAATGCTCCGACCTCCGACGCGGTTCCTAGACTGGGCCGGTGCCCGAGTTCAAGGCTGCCTACCTGATCCACGGTGATGACCACGGTCGCATCTCCGAGCGCCGCAACCGGCTTAGGGTCCTGGCCGACAGCGTGAGCGGCGAGGGTGGCATCGAGCTGCTTGAGGGCGAAGCTGCGAGTGTCGAGGCGACCGTCGCTGCGCTCTGCGCGATGAGCCTCACTCCCGGACGCAGGTTCGTGATCGTCGATGGAGCGGAGCGCTGGAAGGCTGACGAAACCGAACCGCTCGAGGAGCTGCTCGCTGACATGCCCCCGGAGACGACGCTCGCGATCTTCGCGCGTGAGGACGGAAGGGAGAAGATCCCCAAGTGCCTTGCCGACGCGGTCAAGAAGGCAGGCGGGGTCATTCAGGAGGAGGCGAAGGTCAAGCCCTGGAAGCTTCCTGACTGGGTCCGCGAGCGCGCTGCCGAACTCGGGATCCAGCTCGATTCCGCCGCGGCACACGCCTTGGTGCAGACGGTCGGGGATCGCCAGCAGAGGCTTCAGCGGGAGCTCGAGAAGATCGCCCTGTCGGTCGAGCCTGGCAGCAGGGTCGATGAGGAGGTGGTTGCCGGACTCGCCGCAGGGTCAGCCGAGCGCAAGGCCTGGACCCTCGCTGACGCCCTGATCTCCGGTCAGGGCCGCAGGGCGGCTCTGGTGTGGCTCGAGCTTGAGTCGCAGGGCGAGAGCGCAGGGGCGGTCGTCGGGCTCGGCGCGCGCAGGCTGCGTGAGGAGATCGCGGTGAGTGAGCGAATCGCGGCGGGCGAGACGTCGGCCGAGGTGGGCGAGTGGCTCGACTCGATCAAGTTCGCCAAGGCGAAATGGTCGCGGCAGTCCAAGTGGACGGCAGGCAACGTCAACGCGATCATCCGGCGAACCAAATACCGGGGTTTCGAGACCAATCGCGTGAAGGTGTCGAAGCGGAAGTTGCGGACGGGTAAATCGGAGTACGTCTGGAACGACGACGACAAGATCCAGACCCGAGAGAGCCCGCACCTTCGGATCGTGTCGGACCACCTCTGGTACAAGGCCAACGAGGTCGTCGACAAGCGGCGCGTGTTCCAAAAGCCGGTCCGCGGCGCGGGGCACCCGCTTCGTGGCACCACGCGGCAGCGGCGTGGCCTGCTGGCCGGCGTGTTCACGTGCGGCGTCTGCGGCTCGCCTATGCACTCGCACGGCAAGACGGACGGCGTCTTCCGGTGCTCGGGGGCAGCGAAGGGCAACTGCTGGTACCGCGGCTACTGCATGCGGGAGCGGGTGTACCCGGCGGTGCTCGAGGCGGTAGTCGACGCGGTCTTGTCTCTCGACGGCGCCCGCGACGCGGTGCTGGCCCGCGTTCGGCAGCTGCACGAGAAGGGTGGCTCGGTGGCCGCCGAGCTCAAGAAGCTCGACAAGGACGAGAAGAAGCTCGTGGCGGCCATAGAGCGGCTGTCGGCGGCGGTGGAGAGCGGCGACGGGGCGCTTGCCTCGCTGACGTCACGGCTGGCCGAGCGCGAGCGGGATCTCGCGATCGTACGGTCCCGCCGACGGGAGGCAGAGGAGCAGGCGGGCCGCAAGGAGAAGCTCCCATCGGCGGCGAAGCTCCTCGAGCACCTTGAGGCCGTGAAGGCCCAGCTGCTCGGCGACGAGGCCCGGGCAGCGGTGATCCTGCGGCAGCTGCTCGACGGGCCGATCCGCGTGATCCCGTACATGCGGATCGACGGCAAGCGGGTGGTGCCGCGGCTGGAGTTCACCATCAACCTCGTGGCGGCGCTGCCATCGGCTGTTGCGAGCCCGCTCCGCCAGGCGGCACCGGCGGAAGGCGATCCGCCGGCTGGTGAGCCCGCAGCAATGCTCCAGCGAACGCTCGTGGTCAATGCGTTCGACGAGCCACAGCTCGTGAAGCATGCCCGGGTGATCGTCCAGCAACGGCTGGCGGGCAAGACCTACAAGGAGATCGCCAAGGAGCTGGACCTGACGGAGTACCACATGGAGAACTGCGCGAAGATCGTGAAGCTCATGGAAGCCGCAGGGCTTGCGGAGCCGTACCGCCGACTCACGGAGAAGCCCGACCATGTGCCGCAGTGGTGCAGCAAGCACTGGCTGAAGGCCGGCGAACGCAAGGGCGGCGGCAAACGCCGCCGGGCGTCATAGCCACCCGGCCCATCGATGTTCATCACGGCAGGGGCGGTGCCTTCGGGTGCCGCCCCTGCCTGTCCATTCGCTTGTGGACGGCGATTCCAATCACTCGTTGGTGAGCGCTCGGTCTTTAGAGTCGCCGGAATGCCGCAGCCAACTCTGCCGACATACGAAAGCCGGCTGCGTCGAGCAGTCGCAGGGCTTCGTCGACCGGCGGTCCAAAACCGTTTTTCTGTGCCGCTAGCAATATGCCGATAGTGCCGGTGACCCGAATCCCCAAGCCCGAAGCGACGAGTCTGGCCTGCAGATCGTCCAGAACGATCAAGTCCGCGTGCGATTCGTATGCCAAGGTAATCGCGGCAGTCTCACCGCGGCCGAGTTCAGGGCGGAGCGACGAGCTCTTCGGGTTCGGCTCGGTCTGTATCCACTCTGCTCCCGTCAGGAACGTCGAGAGCGGATGTGCATCTCCGCCGGCGAGGAGTTCATCGAGTACAGCTTGGGGCCGCACTACCGACCCGAAGAGTCGGCGTAGCAGGTCGAGCTGTCCAATGCGGTCGAGCGCTATGAAGGCTGATGTGTCAACGATGACGCGCATCTGCGATTGCCTTCACATCCTCGGCAAGCTCATCAGCGGTCTGTTGGAAAACGCTGACGCCGTGCTGTCCGCAAAGGGCAAGAAACTCGGCTCGTGGTACTCCAGCCAGTTCCGCAGCCATGCCTCCCGAGATGCGGCCGCATTCGAACATCTTGAGAGCCGCCATGAGCTGGATCTCCCTCGCCGCATCCGCAGGGCGCTTGCCCAGAGCAGATGGCAGTTCTGGAGGCATCTCGATGTTTACGGTCGCCATGATGTTCCTTCCATTAGCCGTGTTGGCGGGCCAGTGACCAAAGTATATCCGAGGCAAGTAGCCTCACGCTGACCCGTCGGCGGCAACTTTCCCGGGCCATCATGATGCCGGCGATTCGGGGCCGCTCGACGGTTTTGGACTCCGCCGCCAGATTGTGTGACCGGAGCTTGCTTGTCGGTTCTTTGCGTCCTCGACGATAGCGACGAGATCGTGCCCACACTTCTCTGCAATGCGGCTCCGAGTCTGGTGAATGTCCGAGATCGTAGTGTCGTGGTCTTCGGGTTCTAGCGTCATGTCACTGGCACCTCTTCGCTAAAGCGGCGAGCCATCTCGCGGGCTAGCGATCATAGCCAATAGATTACTTGAACTCTGTAGACGGATTACGAAAGGACCCTGACACATGCCCGTCCTGCTCCAGACGACGCTCCTGCTGATCTGCTCGA
>CAZDTC010000228.1:0-4391 GCA_964508125.1 uncultured Candidatus Kuenenia sp. | reverse complement strand
GCTCGCTGCCAGGACAACGGCGGCACCACCCGGCAAGCCGGGAAGCGGCCCGATGAACCCTCGGCCGCTCCGCGGGTTTGGACCGGCGAAGACGCGGCCGCGTTCGAACGCACGCGGCGAAAGTTGGCGGCGATGGAACGACAGGCATGACCCCCGGAGAAAAATCGTGAGCCAACGATCTCGTTCAAATGCGCTGCCTGTGTGCGGAAGTTGCGGCTCGTGCCACTTCTACCGCCGGTTCACCGACGACTCGGCGGCAGGCTTCAAGCAGCCGGCCATGATGGACGACTCCGAGCTTGCGATGGCCGTCCCGATCCTGTCCACGGAACCGGAAGCCGACCTGCTCGAGTACGGCCGCTGCGTCCGCAACCCGCCGCAGTTCTTTTCCGAGACGCTCAACGGCGAGTGGCCGGTGATCCACAACTCCCGGGTGTGCGGCGAATACCGTCCCAACGGCACGCAGAACTAGCATGGCGAACCCCGAACAACTCGACCCGCACGACTACATGCTCCTGCATCCACGCTGCGCCATCTGCCACTGGCCAGCCGACCGGCGAGGACGGTGGATGGAGTTGCACCACATCGTCGGTGGCCCGGGCAGGAAGAACGTCGAGTTCAACTTCCTGGCCTGCTGCTGCCGGTGCCACCACGCGATCCACAACAAACTCCCCGAGTACGGCACGATCCCCAAGGGAGCCGTGCTCACGGCGAAGGAAGAGGAAGACGGCGAGTGTCACCCGCAGAAACTCGCCAGCCTGACCCGCAAGAAGAACCTGTCCTACGAGAAAGCGCCGATCCCACCGAAGTTCCTCGAAGACCGCAGAAAACGCGGAGGTGCCCCGTGGCCGTGAAGAAACGAAAGAACAGCCGGCAGAAAGGCAAGCGCGGCGAGCTGGACGCAGCCCACGCATTGAAGCGCCTGTTCCTGTGGAACGCCCGCCGAACGCAGCAGTTCAAGGGCACGAGCGATTCCTCGGACGTCGAGGTTGCCGAGACACCCGAGGCGTTTTGGGAAGTGAAGCGCGAGGAGCGGCTCAACGTCTTCGAGGCGATGGCCACGGCGGTGGCCGAGGCAGGCCCGAAGCTGCCGATCCTCATGCACCGCAAGAACAACACCGACTGGCTCGTGACCGTGCGGCTGGTGGATCTCGCCCGCTTGGCCCGGGTCGTATCGAAGGCACTGGGAGGCTAGAGCCGTGGAAGACGACGACGAACGGATCGTGCGGGTCGGCGAGGTTCCCAACGCCGAGGTCGACCATCCCCCGCACTACAACTGGCACCCGGCCGGGATCGAAGCGGTCCAGGTGTGCGAGGCGTTTCCCTACAACCTCGGCAACGCCATCAAGTACGTGTTCCGCTGCGGCGGCACGGTGAAGAAGGGGGACGTGGAGACGGACCTCAAGAAAGCGATTTGGTATCTGCATCGGGAACTCGAAAGGATTCGGGATGGACGAAGTGGATGAAGCCCTCCTGGACTATGAGATCGCCCGCTACCCCGCCGACCAGCTCGACGGGATGTGGCGGAGCCTCTGCGCCCGGATGCTGTTCCACGCGCTGCTCGCGCGAACTCGCCTGCTCGACAGTCGGGCGGACGTCGAGAACAAGCGGGCCTGCCGGAAATGGCTCCTGGGCGGCGGGATCGTGACGTTCGAGGAAGCCTGCGAAACGGCCGGGGTTTCGCCCGCAAAATTCCGTGCCTACTGGAATGACCGAAATCTCTCCCTGCCTCCCATAAATGAGGTAAGGAGATCGTGCCATGCCGACGCTTGCGGACCGTGTGAAGATCCTCGTGGACTGGTGGCCGCTGGTGGTGTTGCTACAGCAGGTGGCCGTTACGGCACCCGGCCGGCCACAGGCCGAGGCGTTCGCCAACTGCCTGCGCTTCTTGGCCACGAAGACGGAGATCGACGTCGATGATCGTCTCGTCGAGCACGTCCAGAAACTCATCGCAACGCCCGAGGGCGGGGAGCTAGTCGACTATGTGGTTTCACTCGTCAATCGACGCGGTGGTGTATAGCGTCCTGGCGGTCGTCGCGCTCTTCCCGGTCCTCGCGCCGCTGGCCAAGAAGATTAGACTGCCCGCCCTGCCGGCCGGAGTCCCCGCACCCGATCGGTGGCAGTCGGAATCCGTCGCCACGTTGATCGCCCTGCAGGGCGAACTCGAGGCCCGCAAGATGCCGGCGGCCACCAAACTCTGCCGGGAACTGATCTGGGAAATCCTCGGGGGTGACACGCCATGAACCGAGTCGTCCTCTGCGTGGCCCTGGCCGTCGCGTTCTTCACCTTCCGGATGACCCAGCAGCCGGCGGCGCCCGTCGCCCCGGCGGCGGTGGTCGTGCCGGCCTTGGCAAAGTACCGCAGCCAGATGTCCGTCGAGGACAGGACCGCACTGGCCCAGTGCTACGAGATCCTGGCGAAGTCGGTGGCCGCCAACCCGGTGGACGATCCGGTGATCCCGTCGGTGGCTGCGCTCAACGACGTGCATCGGGCGGCGCTGTTGTTTGTGTGGAGGGGTGTGCTCGGGAATCAGCCGGGCAAGTACGAGGGGTTGAGGGAGGAGCTGGAGGGGCTCGTCAAAGACGCGATCGGTGAATCCGACGTGCCGCTGAACCCAGCGGTGCAGAAGGATGCCGCGACGCTGTTCGGCAACATCGCCCTCTCCCTCCGGTAGTCCTCTCCATGACCCTCGATCCGGCGCGACTGTCCTCGCCCGAGGACTGTATCGCACTCTATGAACGCGGCTTCGCCGGGTTCTATTCCGACCCCGCCGCCGAGGCTGCGCTCGTGGCCGAGATCGAGGCCAAGGGCGGGTACGCACGCGCGATCGGGGCCATCTCCCACCACCATCTCTACAACGCCGGCGAGGGCGTCCTCTCGTTGCCGTATCTGGCGGCGATGCAGATGTACCCCGACTGCCTGCCCGGTGGCAGTCAGGCCCGCGGCGACTGCGTGAGCTGGTCGCTGCGATCGGCGAGCCTCGTGTCGTACTGCGCGAGTCTCCTGTGGGGCGACAACCCCGAGCGGTTCGCACCTCCCATCGTGAGCGATGCGGCCAGGGCGAGCGGTGTGTTTGCGACCGAGACTTTCTACTGGTACCGAGGACACTCCGGTGAGGGCTGGAACTGCGGCGATGCCGCCCGGATCGCGCTCACGAAGTCCGGCATGATGGTTCGCAAGAACTACCCCGACATCGGCATCGACCTCGAGGAATACAGCGGGGCGACCGCCGGGAAGTGGGGCGCCTACCCGCCGCCGGACAACGTCGTGGCGGTGACGAGCCGCAACCTGTTCTCGACGGCCACGGTCTGCAAGACCTGGCAGGAAGTGCGAGACATGCTCGCCAACGGGTTCGCACTTGCGACCTGCGGTAGCGAAGCGTTCGAGCGAAAGCGCGACGAGTACGGCGTCTGCAGGCGCAGCAACTCGGTCTGGCATCACGCGATGAGTTACATCGCGGCGGACGATCGGGAGGAGATGAAGCGCCGCTATCGGTGCGAGGGACTCGTGCTCGTCCAAAACTCCTGGGCGAACTACTGCGGCGATGCCTGCCCCATCCAAGGATCGAAGTTCAAGATCCCGGCCGGCAGTTTTTGGGCGCGCTGGGAGGACGTTCGTGATCGGTACATGGTCGCCATCGGTGGCGGCCGGGGATTCGCAGCCAACCCAGTCCCGAGGTGGAGTCTCGCCTCGATCATCTAGGAGGAACCCATGCAGTTCGTACTCGTGCTTCTCGTGGCGGTGGCAACCTGGCAGGTCGGCATGGCGGTGGAGTGCGCCGGCCGCTGCGTCCGCCGGCCGAGGCAGGCCGTCACCCAACCAACCCACCCCCAACCCTGCCGAGGCCCGCAATGCCAGACGCCGAAGCCCCAGCCCGCCGCACCGTCGTCGAGTCGCTGATGAATCCCGACAGCGTCGTGAAAGTGATCGAACGATTCGGCCTGCCACTCGTCATGCTCGCCGTGATTCTGTGGTGGGCGAAGAACGACGTGGTCATGCCGCTCTTGAACGCCCACTTCGAGGTGGTCGAGCAGATCGTGCGCGGTCAGAAGGACCACGGCGAGAAGCTCGACACCATCGGGAGCAAGCTCGAGGAACTGATTAGGGTCAGTAAGTGACGCCACGCCGCCTGTCTGCCACCCAGCAGGGCTACGCCGAGAAGGCCATGCCTCTGGTGCGCATCGTCATTGGCTCGTTCCTCAAGCGGAACCCCGACTTGATGGACGTCGCTCAACGCTGCGACCTGGATGGCACGGCGGAGCAGGCGGTGTGCCAGGCGGCACTCACTTACAACCCGGAGAAAGCGGGCGTGAGCGCCTACTTCTCGGTGGCCATCCATCGGGCGATCTCAAAGGAAATCCAGGCGCGGCGGAACCACGAGCGGCGGATGCGGG
>CAZDTC010000227.1:0-4409 GCA_964508125.1 uncultured Candidatus Kuenenia sp. | reverse complement strand
GGTCGCCGGCCGGCTGGTAGGGGCTCACGAGTTCGAACAGGCCGGCATCGTCGCCCTGGCTTGTCTCGCTTGTCTGGCTGGTCATGGGGCGTCTCGCGGAGTCTCGAGGGGCGCACGGATCGGACGCAGATAGGGCCGCATCTGCTCGAGCGTGGCCGGCCCGATCCCCGGCACGTCGAGGAGCGCCTCGATCGAGCCGAACGGGCCGTGGACCTCGCGGTGATCGACGATCCGGGCCGCGGTGGCCGGCCCGAGCCCTGGCACCTGGGCGAGCTCCACGGCGGGAGCCGTGTTGACGTTCGTCGTAAAGCCGGCGGGGATCGCCGGCGGGGCGTCGTGGTCGACGAACGGTCCGCCGACCGCGAGCCAGATGAAGGCGGCGAACAACAGCCCCGCGGCCACGCAGGCCACGAGCCGCTGGAGGCGGGCGGGAATCAGCGCTGTGTCGTCGGAAAGATCGGGCATCGTGCTATAGGATACCGGCACGATGCCCAGCCGTTCCCCGCCCACTGCGTGCCGCGAATTTCACCAGTCCGCCTGGGACGAGCACCTGGCCGCCCATGTCGCCGCCCTGGCCCGCGAGTGGCTCGCCGAGGATCTGGGGCATGAGTGCGACTGGACGAGCGTGGCCACGATCGATCGCGAGGCGACGGCCGCGCTGGCCGTGGTCTGCCGTCGGCCGGGCGTGATCGCGGGGCTCGAGGCCGGCGGCGTGGTGGCCCATGTTGCCGACGAGCAGCTCGAGTGGCGGCCGGCCGTGGCCGATGGGGCGGTGGTGGCCGCGGGAGATGCGGTCGCGACGCTTGCCGGGCCGACGCGCAGCATCCTCGCGGCGGAGCGGGTGCTGCTCAACATGATCGGGCGGATGTCGGGCGTGGCCACGGCCACGCGGCGGCTCGTCGACGCCGTGGCGGGCACGGGCTGCCGCGTCTACGACACGCGGAAGACGGTGCCCGGCTGGCGGCTGCTCGACAAGTTGGCGACACGGCTGGGCGGCGGATGGAACCACCGCATGGGCCTCCACGACGCCATCCTGATCAAAGACAACCACCTCGCTGCCCTCGCCGCGGCGGGCTCCAGCCCGGCGGAAGCCGTGCGGAGGGCGCGCAGCTTCATCGCCGCGGCGTTTCCGGCCGACCGCGCGGCAGCGATGGTGGTCGAGATCGAGGTCGACTCGCTCGCCCAGCTGGAAAATGCCCTCCCGGCCGCGCCGGACATCGTCCTGCTCGACAACATGCCAGCCGATGCCCTCGTCGAGGGGGTCGCGATTCGCGACCGGATGGCCGCGCGGGGCGGGCCGCGCGTGGCCCTCGAAGCCTCGGGCGGCATCCGGCCCGAGACGGTGCGGGCGGTCGCTGAAACGGGGGTCGATCGAGTGAGCAGCGGCTGGCCCACGCATGACGCCCCCTGGCTCGACGTGTCGCTCGACTGGTGAACGGGCCGGATGAAGGGGCCCGGGAGTCCGGTTGTGCGGCCTGTGCAGCCTGGCGCGGGCCTGGGCAAAATTTTCCGGGCGTTGCCTGCCCGCGTTGCTTGACTCTCGGGGGTCGTCGTGCCTAGGGTTGATTTGTCGGTGGAGAGCAGTTCTCCACCTCAGTTCCACCCGAAAGGCAGTCCGCTCGTGAGTTCCTCAGGCCGCGTCCGTCCCGGATTCCGGGGGCGTGGTCGAAGTTGAGCCGAGTTCTGGGACTTCGCCTTTTTCTTCTCACTTCGACCAACCGTCCGCTCGTGTCCATCGCCTGACGATGGACGATTCCGGATCGGTCCGCAGGAGCTTTCGAGCCGTCGGTTCGGGAGTCTGGCTTGGGGAATTCATGGCCGCTGCCCTCAACGCAGAGGGGCGTCGCCATGGCCAGCAATCACCACAACCACGTCACGTGCACGCAGCAGCCCACGGCGGCGTCCACGCCTGTCGGCGGCCTGGCCCGGGAAGCCCGGCGGGCTCTGGCTGTGGCAGCAGTGCTCGCCTTCGGCATCGGGGTCGACGTGTACGGCGGGCCGATCAATTCCTCCGCCTACAGGATCGACGTCACGAGCAATCCGGTCTGGTACGACAGCAACGGCAAGCTCGTCGCCCAGGGCGGCTCGACCACGCGGCTCTCGGCACGCGAACGGCGATCCCTGCAGTCGCAGCCGATCGTGTCGATCACGAATCTCTCGACCGACACCTCGCTGGTCGGAATCCAGCTCGATCTGAGCAACTCCGCATCCAAGATCGTCTCCTGCACGTGGCTCGAAGCGCCCGCCACGTCTTCGTGGAACTGGCACGACCCCTCGGCGTCGGCCCTGTTCCAGTTCCGCGATCCGATCGCCCCGGGCGCCGTCGTCACCATGCGGCTCGGGACCGCCGCCCGGCCCAACAGCCAAGGCCTGATCTATGCGATGAACCAGACGCTGTTTCAGCCGAGCATTGGAGACTGCCTCACGACCAACTCGAGCTGCGGTGCGTTCACCCTGTTTTTCCGCCCGCTCGCGCAGACGGCGATTCCCACGTTCGACTCGTCGGGCCGCCCCGTCCTCGGCGGCAGCGGAGCGACGCAGGCGCTCAACGCTGCCAACTCTCCGATCCTCGGCGAGGAAGCGATCAGCCTGAGTGCGGTCTCGAGCGTGGTGGTGCCGGTGCCGGAACCCGGCACGTTGGCCCTGGCCGTGTCGGCCCTGGGGCTGGTGGCCGGCCTTCGCGGGCTGCGGCGTAAGGCTGCCTGAGGCTGCCCCACCCCCCAGGATCGCATCGCCCACGAGGCTATGGCATCGGGGCCCCCTGATCTGGCAAAGCACGGGGCCTGGGGAAACATTGCGGATTCTTCTCATTGCGCGGTCAGGGGCGGGTCGATTCCATGGTCACGGCCGCTGTCAGGCCCGTCGGCCTGTTGCAATCCCGGATCCTTCCAGATGCTTTACCACAGTTCACATCGCGACTCGTTGCCAGCTGCCCTGTGCCTCGCCGCAGCCGCGCTCCTCGTGGCGTGGCATCCCGCTGGAATCGTGCATGCGGCCGACGGCACGATCCGCGCGGCTGATCCGCAGGAGATCACCGTTTCCGACGTCCCTGTCGCAGGCGCGCCGACGTTTGTCGGTGAACCCTGCCCGGCCCCCACCGGAGTGCTGCCCGACGCCGAGTGTTTTCCGCGCTTCGTGGCTGGGGCCGACTACCTGCTGCTCAGGCCCTCGTTCAGCAATTCGACGGCTCTCTACGGGGCGACGGAGACAGCCGGCAGGAACGCCGTCCGGTCGTTGAACTACGACTTCGGCTACGCCAGCGGCGTCCGTGGCTTCCTGGGCTACAACTTTTCCGCCGACACGATGGGCCGCTTCAGCTACCTCGGTTTCGGCGCCACGACGACGGTGTCGGGCACCGCTGCGGGCAACTACGCGGGGGGCAATGGCACGGCCTTCTTCGGTCCGTTTTTGACGCAGGCCATTCCTGCCACCGCGCGGATCACGTCGACGGCCGACGTCGACCTCGACCTCTACGACCTGGAACTCGCGCGAAGATTCGAGATCGACCGCGAAACCGACGGAGCCGCCCGCTGGGACACGGCGGCCTCGGCCGGCATCCGGTTCATCGATTCGTCGGTGAGCACCGAGGTCCACAATGTCTGCCCGCAGTGCCCGGACTATCTGGTGCTCACGAATCGTGCCTTCCACGGCGTGGGGCCGAGGCTGGCCTTGCAGGGACGCCGGTATCTGGGCGCGGCGCGGCGCTGGAGCGCGTTTGCGGCGGGAGGCGCGGCATTGCTCGTCGGAAACGCCAGCAATCTCGACAGCCGACTCGCCACGGAAACGGGCGGGATCGACACGCAGTCGGTCGGCGGCACCCTCGTCGTCCCGAACTTCGACATCGCCCTCGGCACGAGTTGGCAGTGGGGGCCGCGGACCAGCATCTCGGCCGGTTGGATGCTGATGTACTTCGGGAATCTGGGCTATTCGGAGACGATCGACACGAACCTTCCCGGCACCGAAGTGACGACCGTGCCGCTCACCAATTCAAGTCTCGCCTTCGACGGTGCGTTTTTCCGGCTCACGCACTCCTTTTGAGGCGCGAAGCGTCAGACGCCCAGGAGACGGTTGCGCTTCGTGCGACGTTCGGCGCGAAGGCGGGCACGGCGGCGGGTCTCGCTCGGCTTTTCAAAGAATTCGCGACGCCGCATCTCTTTCTTGATGCCGCTGCGTTCGACCAACTTACGGAAGCGGCGGACCGCCTCCTGGATGCTTTCCCGTTCTCTGACCGTGAGCTTGACCATGTGTTTCCTGGGGCCGAAAGGAGCGAAACGAGCCTTGGAGGATAGCGGGTGGTCGCGGGAAAGTCCATAACGGCCGCGAAACCGGCCGGCCCGTCACTTCTGCCGGCTCTGGCGCTGGCGGTCGTGCTCCGAGAGCAGGATTTTGCGGAGGCGGATCACGTCGGG
>CAZDTC010000226.1:0-4438 GCA_964508125.1 uncultured Candidatus Kuenenia sp. | reverse complement strand
TGCTGACTCACCTTGCAGATCTTGGCGGCTTCGCCGGTCGTGTACACCGTCTTTTGCATCGAGGCCTCCTTGTTGCCGTCCGTCAGAACCCAGGCTTCGGGGGGGAAGCGTCCGGAGCATCCAGCTCCCGATTGACCGCTGCCCTGCTTGCCATCCTTGCCCGATGCCCAACTCTACAGCCATCTTGCGCAGTGAGTCAATATCGCCTCAAACACCGGAAACTCCTTCACGGCAACACTTTCGGTAAAGGCCCTGGAGCGACGATTTCGAGCAATTCGACCGCCGGCACACCATTGACCGTGATCCCCGCCACCCTCCCGAACGTCTGCGGCGCAACGCCGTCGGGCGAGACATCTGGGGCGAGCAGCCCGCGCAATTCGGGGCCGGGCTCGACGGCGAGCAGCGCCACACGCCGCACTTTGAGCAGCATTCCGGCCGCGATCAACACCCGGCCGAGCGGTGTGCGGCCCGCGCGGATGTCGGCGGCAACCTCCGGCGGCACACGCGCCAGATCGATCCGCACGATGCCGTGCTGCACGATCCGACCATCGGCCGCGCGGAGCAAAATCTCCCGCTCATACCAGGCTTCGCCATCCGCCACGCCGCCGCCCGCCGCCCGTTCCGCCACGACCACGACGCCCACGGGCCCATCGTAGAAGCGTTCCATCGCCACGGTCATGTGGCTTGCGTGATCGAGCAACTCGCGAAAGGGCTCCGGGATGGCGCCGTCGGGCACCGCACGGAACCGCGCAAACCGGGCCGGCTGCGGATGAAACAGCGCCGCGAGCCGTTCGGCCCGCTCGACGTCGCCCGCCACCCGGTCAGCGGCCGCCATGGGACGCGGTTTCCGCGGTCGAAATGCCGCCATACTGTGCCGCGGCCTGCTCGGGCACGGCCAAGTCGAGCAGAAACTCGAGCACCTCGCGGAGCCTGCCAAACCCGCACGAGGCTGCCGCCTCGGCGGCGAGCCGGCGCTCTTCCTCCACGATGGCCGCCGCCCGACCAAACACGTCGGCCTCCTCGTAGAGCTCGCGCGCGGCGGAGATCGCGGCCCCGACGGCCGCCGGCTCGGCGGCTCCGGCAGCCTCGCGGGCCAGCATCGCCAGCCGGGCTGCACACTCAGGCGAGAGCCGTTCGAGCGCGAGCGCCCACATCACCGTCGGCCTCCCGCCCAACAGATCGCCGGCCGCCCGCCGGTCGTTTTCCAGATCGCCGCACCAGTCCTTGAGGTCGTTGAGCACCTGGAAACCGGTGCCCACGTGGAGGGCATATCGGGCGATGGCGCCGGCCTGCGCCGGCTGCACGCCCGCCAACCGGATCCCCATCGCCACCGCGGCCTCGAAGGCGGGCGACGTCTTCAGGCCGTAGATCTCGAGCGCCTCCCGCGGCGTGAGCCGCTTGTCGGCAGCGTCGCGCCACCATAGCTCGGCCCCTTGGCCACGGGCCAGCCGCACGTGGGCATCGGACAGGATCGCCATCAGATCCCGCTGCGTTTCGGGATCGGCCCCCGGAAGCGTGGCAATGATCTGGTAGCCAAGCCCCAGCAGGTAGTCGCCCACGTTCACTGCGGCGGGAATGCCCCGCTCGAGATGCAGCGTCGGGCGGCCGTAGCGCATCGTGTCGGCATCCTCGATGTCGTCGTGGATGAGCGATGCCTTGTGGAAGATCTCGATCGCGACGGCCGCAGCCTTGACCGCGTCGCGTGGCGCGGCAGTCCGCTGCCGTGACTCGCCAGGCTTTTCCGTCGCGGAGGCTCTGTCGGCCTCGATCGCGTCGAACGCCGCCAGCGCGATGAAGGGCCGCAGAAACTTGCCGCCCCGCGCGAGGTAGTCGCCGGCCATTGCCCCGGTCGCCTCCAGCGGCAGCCATGATGATGCATCACCACCCGGGCCGAAGGCGGCGGGACTGCCGCACCGGTCCGCGAGCCGGCCGAGCGCCGGCCCTGAAAACATCTCCGCCGCCTCCCGCAACAGCGGCAGATAGTCGCCGACGGGCGCCGAACCGCCCGCCACGCCGAGGAGCCCGAGCACCCATTCCACGTCGAGGGCCGCCGCTGACTGCACCGCCGCACATGGCCGCCCGGCGACGCCCGCCGCCGCGGCTGCGTCGTAGGGCACGGCCGCAATCGGCAAAGAGAAGGCCGGCAGCATCGCGAACGCCTTCTCGAGATGCGAGAGTTTTGCGACGCCGAGGATGCCGTCGTATTGCCCCGTCAACAGCGAGCCGATCGCGGGCACGGCCCGATCGGTCGATTCCACGACCCAGCCACTTTCCCGAGCCGCCGACCAGATCGTGCCGATGGCACACGACGGGCCACAGACTCGCGGCACGCCCGGCGTGGAGGCGTGGTCGTGCTGGGAAGCCGCGGGGCAGTCGGGCAGCAGGATCAGCCGGCGGCCTGCGGCCCCTGCTGCGAGCCGATCACGCCAGTGCTCCGACACGATCGTGACCATCGTCCAGCCGATGAGATCGGCCGTGCCCGCGGCGCGCTCCACGAGCGATTCAGCCTCGCGCCGCAGGCCCGTGGCCGTCTTCGCAGACGGTGGCATGCCCTGTGCCCGCCACGACGTGACGAGGTCTGTGGCCATGGCGCGGAGGCGCTCGCGCAGCGGCTTCGAAGCCGGGCAGGCGAGAGAAGGCCGCGGGGGTACGGCCGATTCCAGGGGCAGGGCGGGGGTCGATGACACAGTGGCGGAAGTTTGTAGCACGCGGATGGGCCTCCTGACCAAGAACTGTAGGCAGCAGGGCCGCAGATTGGAGGCGAAGGCGGGGCCGGACGGCGGAAATCCAGCGGGACTTCAGTCGAAAAACCGATGCAGGAGGGCGTCGACCTTGAGCAGGCCATCCCGCGTGAGCGCGGGCTCGGGGGCCACGGCGGCAAGCACGCCCTCGGCCGCGAGCGAGCCCCACTGCTTCGCCCATTCCGTGAGCGGGTCGATGCCGTATTTGGAAGCGAGCCGCCGGGTGTCGAGCGTGCCCCGCTTCAAGCCGAGCACCACTTCCCGCAGCAGCAAATCGCGCCGCGTCGGCACGAGCCCCCGGGCGATCGGCAGCCGGCCAACCTCGACCGCCGTGAGGTAGGGCTCCCAGGTGGGCTCATTTTGATAGTGCACTCCCGACAGGTGCCCGAAGCTCGCCACGCCGAGGGCCACGAGATCGCTCCCTTCCCAGAGCATGTCGCGGTAGCGAAAGTGCACCGTGGCCGGGTCGCGCACGACCGTGTATCCACTGGAAATGACATACCCACGGGCGAGAAACGCCTCGAACGCCTCGCCCACCCAGCGCCGCTTCGTGGGCCAATCGGCGACGGCCGTGGCCGTGCCGCTCGCCTTGGCGTCGTGCACGAACACGGTGTTGGGCGGCAGTTCCATCTGGTAGATCGTGACGCTGTCGGGCTCCATCGCCAGCGTCCGCTCGACGGTGTGCCGCCACGATTCGTCGGTCTCGCCGACCATGCCGGCGATGAGGTCGACGTTGGTGTTGGGAAACCCGGCGGCCTTGATCCATCCCCAGGCGCGGTCGATCTCGGCCGAGAGGTGGGCCCGGCCGTTCGCCTCCAGGATCGCGTCGGAGAAGTTTTCGACGCCGAGCGAGATGCGCGTCATTCCCAGCCGCTTGAGCGCCTGCACCTTCGCCTCCGCGAGCGTGCCGGGCTCGCACTCGAACGTCACCTCTTCGGCGTCGTCCCAGCCGAAGCTCCTGTGAAGCCGGTCCACGAGCCGCTCGAGCTGCTTCACCGAGAGAAACGAGGGCGTGCCGCCGCCAAAGTAGACGTATTTGAGCGGCCGGCCCGCCACCGCCGGCTGCGCCGCGGCGAGTTCCGCCTCGCGGCCGAGGGCCAGCGAATACCGCTCCACGTCGTCGGCGGCCACGTCGGTGTAGACGCGGAAATAGCAGAACTTGCAGCGCTTGCGGCAGAACGGCACGTGGAGGTACAGGCCGAGCGGGGCCGACGTGGGCGGCGCAGCGAACGCGGCAAGCACATCGGGCACGGCCTCGGCGTGCCACCGGGAAAACGGCGGATAGTTGGCGACGAAGTAACTGCCCGGTTCGGTCTGCTCGGTCATAGCCCGCGGGCCGCGAGGAGATCGTCGAAGTCTCTCAGATGATAGGCGACGCCGGTCTTGTCGAGCACGCGACACAGGGCGCGGAGTGCGACTCCCATCCCGTCCGGCCCGCTCGTGCCGCCGAATTGCCCGCCGCCGCGGACATGCGGCTCGAGATCGAGGAACACGCCGGGGATGCCGCGCTTCTCGAGTTTCTTCGAGAGGGCCGGCAGCATCGTCTTGAGGTCGGCGAGGATCCGCTCGTGGCCGCCGGCGCCGATGTCGGCCGCCACGAAATTCGCCGGGGCGCCCTCTTCGACGTGCCGGCCGCGCGCCCCGCCCGACACCTTGCGGTAGTCCTTGATGTGCACCCAGCCGAGCCCCGGCTTCAT
>CAZDTC010000225.1:0-4438 GCA_964508125.1 uncultured Candidatus Kuenenia sp. | reverse complement strand
GGCGGCGGGTGTCGCTGGAATGGGATGACGGCTGGTGGTGGCTCGACTTCGACGAGCGCCACATCCATAGCCACCACCGCTGAGCCGGGGTGGCCGGGTCGCGACCGCCGGCTGACTGCCGATCACCGAAGAGCCCGTCCCTGCGTCATCGGGGGGACGGGCTTCTTCATGCGCCGCAGTCGCCCCACGTTGCCGGCCGGCAGTCTTTGCGCAGCCGGAAAACCCGCAAGATTTCCGCCGGCGCGGTCGATACATCCGGCAGAGGTTTCCAGCCGACCGCCCTCCGGACAGTCCGAGGAGTAGCACGATGAAGATTCGAGCCAGGTTGATCGCCCTCACCCTCGTCGCTGCCACGGTTGCGGCCACGCAGAGCGGCTGCTTCTGGATCACGTCGGCCGGCCCGAATCTCGGCCCCCTCGCCTTCCCGATTCCCGTGCCGGTGGGGCTCCAGAAGAACAAGGAAGATCAGTTTTGGAACTACGAGCGCTACGAACGCTCGCCCGTGCTCGGCCCGATCCCGCCCGGCGGCCCGTGCGAGGCCCTCGACGAGCCCAGCGACGACGAGGTGATGCGGGCCCTCGAGAAGGCCCGCCCCGTCCAAGGCAACTGGCCATTCTTCTACGAGGTGCAGCGCAACCACGTGCGGATCACGAAGTGCAAGATCGCCGACTACCTCGATCCGCCGCGCCACTACCCGCTCGCCGGCCCGGCCCAACTGCACCACGCCCACTACAAGTGCACCGTCTACTTCCAGGAAGTGAAGCGCATCGGCTGGCCCGTACCGCATACGCTCGTGGACGAAGACTGCCAGGAAGTGCTCTACATCGACCACGACCACCTGCACATGGTGGGAGACGTCGACACCGGCTGCAACGCGAACTTTTAGCGTCGAGCCGGAGGACAGGCTTCAGCCTTTCCTGCAGGGATGTCTTTGCCGACTGCGCGGGTCGTGACGGTGGCGAGCGCCGGCGGCACAGGATTCGCCGCGTGGTGCCGGAGCGGCCGATGCTCTTCAAGGGGCGGCGCTCTCGACGGATCGAGGTCCGCGCCCCGACGTCTCTCCGGAATCGAGCCGATGGTGCCACGGATGGCCCGCGGTCGGTCGTGGCGCGGTTGCCCGTCCACCAGGGTGCTGGGGATCGTGTGCGCCTGCTGTCTGTCGCTGTTCGCGGCCGGTCCTGCGCGCGGCCAGGGGCCGCGAGCCTGGGCGGGATCGACCGCTGCGAAGCGGCCGGCCGATGGCGAGCGGCGCGAGAGCGTGCGCGTCGCTGCGTCACCAGACACTTCTGTCGTCGCCCCGCCCACCGACACCGCCATTCCCACGGGCAATCTCCTCTCCACGATCCGCGACGGCGGCATCCTCATGGTGCCGCTCATCGGCTGCTCGTTTTTGCTTGCGGCGTTTGGTTTCGAGCGGCTGGTGAGCCTGCGCTGGAATCGGGTGGTGCCCAAGCCCTTCGTGTCACGCTTCATCGAGCAGATCCAGGCCGGCGCGATCTCGCGTGGCGAGGCGCTCGATGCGTGCGAGGAAAACGCCAGCCCCGCTGCGCGGGTGTTTGCGGCGGCCGTGCGCCGCTGGGGCCGGCCCGCCGTCGAGATCGAGCAGGCGGCGCTCGATGCCTGTGAGCGGGAGGTGAATCACCTGCGCCGGTATCGCCGCGTGTTCAACGGCATCGCCACGGTCGGCCCGCTCCTTGGCCTGCTGGGCACCGTGTTCGGGCTGATCCGCTCGTTCAACGATGTGGCCGGAGCGGGCGCGATGGGGCGGCCCGACCTGCTCGCCCGCGGGTTCGGCGAGGCGCTGATCACGACGGCGATGGGGCTGCTCGTGGCGATTCCCGCGATGGTGCTCCACTGGGTGTTCACGAGCCGGGTCGATCGACTCGCGATGCGGCTCGACGAGACCTGCCAGCAGGTGATCGACGAGATCTCGCTCGAGGCCACGGCCGAGCCACCGCGGCGGAAGTCGCGAACGCCGCTCGCCGTGGGAGCGTAGCCGCCATGCCGCTCGTGCGACTCTCCGACGACGACGAGCCGGCGCCGAACCTGGCGCCGATGATCGATGTCGTGCTCGTGCTCACGATCTTCTTCATGTGCGCGACGAAGTTTTCGGGCGACGAGCGGAAGTTTGACCTCGATCTGCCCCAGGCCGAGGCGGCGGCGGCGATCGCGGGCGGCCGTCCGGAGATCGTGGAGGTGGACGAGACGGGCGGGCTGCGGCTCGGCGGCGCGGAGGTGGCGATCGAGGACCTTGCCGGCCGGCTCGCAGAGCTGCGGGCCGCCGAGCCCGATCTGGCGGTGCTGATCCGCGGCGCGAAGACGGTGGCCCACGGCCGGATGGCGGAGGTGTATGAAGCCTGCCGCGTGGCCGACGTCAGGCAGGTGGGCATCTCCGTGCAGCCGCGCGGCGACACGAAGCGGCGCTAGAAGCGGGGCGCGGCGATGCACTCTCAATGGCTGCTCTGGGGAGGGCTCGTGGCGTGCTCCGCGGCGGCGCTTGCAATGCTCGCCCGCGGCCGCTGGCTCCAGTCGCAGACGCTCAGGAAATCGGTGCTGCTCTCGGTCGGCGTGCACGCAATCCTGGCGGTCGTGGCGGCGTTCGTGGGCGTGGCTCGGCCTGCGTCGTGGGGCACCGCCGACGAGGGCCGGATGACGATGCAGGTGGTGCCGATCGAGGAGTCTGCCGACTGCGCCGCGGTGGAACAGTCTGAGACGGCGCCGCTTGCCGACACGCTCGGTGAGCCGGTGAATGCGTCCGCGGCGCAGGATGAAGCCGCTCCGCCGGACGACGCGCCTCCCGACCTTGTGCCACTTCTTCCCGTCGTGGCGACCACCGACAGCGCCCTTGCGGATGCCGAGACCGCCGACGCGGCAAAGCCACCTGCCCCGCGGGATGCCGATGCGGCGGAGCGCGAGGCGGCGGCCGCAGCGGTGCCGCTTCTCTATGCCGACCGCATCGGCGGCCGGCGGGCGGCGGCTGCGGCGGCCCGCGGCGGCTCGCTCGACACGGAGCGGGCCGTGCAGGGGGCGCTCGGCTGGCTGGCGGCCGCGCAGGCCGCGGATGGCCGCTGGAGCGTCGCCCAGCACGGCGGCGGCGTGGAGCGGGCGGTCCAGGGGCACGACCGGCACGGTGTCGGTGCGAAGAGCGATCACGGCGTGACGGGCCTCGCGCTGCTCGCGTTCCTCGGCGCCGGTCACACGCATCGCGACGGGCCGCATGCCGGCGTGGTGGCCCGCGGGCTGCGGTTTCTCGTCGAACGGCAGCGGGCCGACGGATCGCTCGCCGGCGACGCGGAATTTTTCGCGGCCCTCTATTGCCACGGCATGGCCACGCTCGCAGTCGGCGAGGCCTGTGCGCTCACGGCCGATGCGGCGCTGCGGCCCGCCCTCGACCGCGCGGTGCGCCACACGCTCGCCATGCAGCATCCGGCGACGGGCGGCTGGCGGTATGCCGCCGGCGATCGCGGCGACACGAGCCAGCTCGGATGGCAGGTGATGGTGCTGGCGACGGCCCGGCAGGCGGGGCTGGCGGCGGGCCTCGATCCGGCGGAGGCACGGGCGCGGGTGTTTCTCCAGAGTGTCTCCTCCGGGAGGGCGGGCGGCCTGGCCTCCTATCGGGCGGGTGAGCGGCCAAGCGTGGCGATGACGGCCGAGGCGCTCTTCTGCCGGCTCCTGCTCGGCCTGCCGGCCGGCGATGCAGCCGCCCGCGAGGCGCTCGATTCGCTCGCCGCGGCGCCTCCTGAGGCCGCGCATCCCAACGCCTACACGTGGTATTACGCCACGCTCGCATCGTTTCACGCCGGCGGCCCGCAGTGGGAAGCCTGGAACGCGAGGCTGCTGGCCGCCCTCTTGCCGCTGCAGCGCGGAGGCCCGGGGCCGCTCGCCGGCAGTTGGGATCCCGATCCGGTGTGGGGCGGTCACGGCGGGCGTGTCTATTCGACGGCGCTCTCCGCAATGACGCTCGAGGTGTATTACCGCCACGCTCCGATCCACGAGCGGCAGGCGCCGCCCGCCCGGCAGTTTGCTTCCCAGACCCCCGGGATTAGACTTCAGCGGTAGGCGTTCAGCGCCGTTTCTCAGCCTCGCACGGAGTGCCACAGGTGTCGCATATGTTCGCCTTCATGGGATTGGGTACGGTCGAGCTGATCATCGTGGCCGCCGTGATCCTCCTTCTTTTCGGCTCGCGGCTCCCGCGGGTGATGCGGTCGCTCGGCGAGGGGATCGTGGAGTTCAAACGCGGCGTGCAGGGCATCGAGGAGGATTCCTCGGCCCGCCGCGGCGACGGCCAGGGCTGACGGGCCCCGGCACGGTTCAGGCGCGTTCGGGAGAGACACGGAATGTTCGGGCTCGGACCGGTGGAGATCGTGGTGATCGGCGCGATCGCCGTGATGCTGTATGGCAAGCGGCTGCCCGAGGTGGGCAAGTCGGTCGGCCAGGG
>CAZDTC010000224.1:0-4439 GCA_964508125.1 uncultured Candidatus Kuenenia sp. | reverse complement strand
GAGAAGGTGCCGCACCTCGACCGGCAATACACCGCCTTCGGCCGCACGGCCGACCAGGCCAGCCTCGACGTGGTGAAGGCGATCGGCGGCGTGCGCACGGGCGCGCAGGACAAGCCGGTGGAGAAGGTGGAGATCAGGAAGGTCACAGTGGCGAAGAAGCCGAAGTGATGTGGGGCAACCGTCTCGGTTGCCAATGAGTGGGGCAACCGTCTCGGTTGCCGATGGCAAGCGGGACGCTTGCCCCACGCTATGAAATGCCGGGCTGCTGGCTTCTGCGCCCGCCGAAGATCGTGCGCAGGCCGAGAACCACGAGAGCCGCGCCGCCGGCAGTGGTGAGCATCGCCTGGCCGCTCGTGCGCACGTCGAGCAGCTCCTCGAGCGAGGGCTCGCGCGGTGCGTGGCCCGGCGAAGGCTGCGGCTCGGCCACGTGCGTCGACCGCTGGACGACATCGGCATCGGTGGCCGAGGCGAGCCGTGCCTTCACGGGGCGGGCCGGCGTGCCGAGGCTGCGAGCGATCGCGGGCCGGTCGGAAAATTCGGCGATCGGCAACGCCTGGAAGCCGCTCGACCCCACTTCGGCGAGAAACGCCCGCAGCCGCGTGGTGCAGCTGCCGATCGTGCGGCCGTCGTTCTGTCCGAAGAGCACGCCGGCGAGTTCGCCGCGCGTGTTGAGGATCGGGCCGCCCGAGTCGCCCTGCCGGGCCGTCGCGGAGAGCTCGACGAACTCGAGTGGGTAGCCCGAGCCGGGGGCGAGGTATTGCGTGCAGGGGCCTGTTTCCGTGCGGAAGGGGCCGCGGCCGTAGCCCGCGATCGTGAGCGGCTCGCCGGGCACGGGCTTCTCGGGAGCGAGCGACACGGGCGTGGCGTTCGGCTTCCAGATCACGATCGCCGCGAGATCCCAGGGCTCGTCCCAGCGCACGACCGTGCCGGCTGACTGGAATCCATCGGGAAACTGCACGAGCACGCCCGAACGGCTGTCGCGGATCACGTGCCAGTTGGTGAGCACAAGCCCCTGGTTGCGATTCATATCGACGAGGACACCCGAGCCCATCGAGGTGCCCGAGTTTTCCGGCGCGATGATCCGGGCCACGGCCGGATGCGGCGTCTGGCCGGTGCCGATGTAATCGGCGAACGCTTCGGGCGACCATTTCGCGGGCGGTGCCGTCGCGGCCCCGAAGCCCCATCCCCATGCGGCCAGCCCCTGGGCCGAAGCCTCGACCGCGTGGGCCGCGAGGAGCGTTGCCAGGAGAATCGTGCTGCACGTGCGTCGCATGCGTGAGTCTCCTGGTGAAAGTGGGGGACTAGTGCGGTATGCCCCGCAGGGCTCGCCGCTTCGTCTCCCGGTCGATGATCCGACGCAGGAGTTCGCGGCGAAGCTGCTCGCGTTCCCGGTCGGGCGGTGAAGTGATGGGACTGGTGCGAGCCGGCTCGACCAACAGGCTGCTCGAGTGGGTGACCATGATTGGGCCTCCTGCCGAACGTGCGAAGCCGGCTCTTTGCACCAATCTCGGGAAATCGGCACGCGCTGGCGGTGGCCTGCACAGGAAGATGGGCGAATCGCGCAGCCTGCACGACCGGCAGGGTTTGCCACGTGGGGCAAGCGTCTCGCTTGCCGATGGCGACCGGGACGGTCGCCCCACTCACGCCACGGAAAAACCTTCGGCGGCGAGGCGGTCGGCGAGAAGCCGCACATGGTCGCGGTCGGCCGTGTCGACGGTCACTGCGACGGTTGTGGAAAACACGTCGGGGCCGGAGAAGGCACGGTCGTGCACGATCTCGCGCACGTTCGCCCCGGCGGCCGCGATCACGGCCGCGAGCTTGGCGATCCCGCCGGGCCGGTCGCTCACCCGCGTGGAAAACCGCCAGCGGCGGCCGTCGGCCACGAGGCCGTGGTCGATGACGCGGTCGAGAATCGAGAGATCGATGTTGCCGCCGCAGAGGAGCAGCACCACCTTCTTGCCGCGCAGTTCCTGGCAGGCGTCGTCGAAGAGGGCCGCGAGCGCCGCCGCCCCCGCCCCCTCCACGACCGTCTTCTCGAGTTCGAGGAGGCGGAGCACGGCGAGCGCGAGCGCGTCTTCGCCCACGGTCACCACGCGGTCGACGAGCGGCGCGGCGATCGCAAAGGAGTGTTCGCCCACCGTGCCCACGGCGAGACCGTCGGCGAGCGTGGGCCGGATCGCCACGGCTGTCGGCCTACCCGCGGCGAGCGAGGCCGAGAGGCTTCCGGCGGCAGCCGGCTCGACGGCCACGATCTTGATGCCGGGCCGGATCGCCTTGGCGGCGGTGGCCACGCCGGCGAGCAGGCCGGCGCCGCCGCAGGGCACCACGAGCGCGTCGGCGTCGGGCACGTCTTCGAGGATCTCGAGCGCCATCGTCCCCTGCCCCGCGATCACGCGCAGGTCGTCGAAGCCGTGGATCCGCTCGAGCCCGTCGCCGGTGGCGATCTCGATCGCCCGCTGCCGGGCGTCGTCGAACGTGTCGCCTTCGAGGATCACGGTGGCCCCGAGCCGGCGGCACGTGGCCACTTTCACGAGCGGCGCAAACCGCGGCATCACGACCGTCACGGGAATGTCGAGGAGCTTGCCGTGGTAGGCGAGGCCGAGCGCATGGTTGCCGGCCGAAGCGGCCACGACGCCGCGGCGACGCTGGTCGGCGCCAAGCAGGAGCAGCGCGTTGCGGGCCCCGCGTTCTTTGAAGGAGCCGGTCCGTTGGAGCAGGTCGAGCTTGCAGAAGATCTCGGCGCCGGTGAGGTCGGAGAGTGGAATGCTCGGCGGGCACGGGGAGCGGTAGATCCCGGAGCGGATCCGCTCGTGGGCGGCGCGGATGTCGGCGAGCGTGAGCGTCATGTCACCCGCCGCGGCTTGTGAAACGCCCGCACGTCGATCCAGGTCATGCCCGCGGCCTTGGCGGCGGCGATGCCGAGGTCGGTGTCTTCCCACACGACGCACCGCTCGGGCCGGGCCGAGAGCCGGCGGGCCGCCTCGAGAAACGGCTCGGGGCTTGGCTTGTGCTTGGCCGTGTCTTCGCTGGCCACGATCGTGTCGAAGCAGTCGGCGAGGCCGATTTGGGCGAGGATCTGCTGGCAGACGGCGCGGTGGCCGCCGGTGACGACGGCGATCGGGATCCGGCCCCGCGACCGCAGGACCACGTCGACGACCGGGTCGATCGCCTCCACGTTCTCGAGCTGGGCGAGGAACTGCGTTTCCTTCACATGCACGGCGTGGTCGACGTCGAGATCGAGGCCCACTTCGCCTGCGAGGATGGCCACGATCTCGCGCGTGGGCTTGCCGCCGAGCGCGTAGAAGCGATCTTCGTCGAAGGCGATGCCGTGGGCCTCGGTCAAATGCAGCCAGGCCCGATAGTGGGCGGGCATCGTGTCGGCGAGCGTGCCGTCGCAGTCGAAGAGCAGCGCGTCGTGGTCTTGAAGTTGCCACACGGGCGTGATGGGCATGGGGAAAGGCCTGGGGGGCTGGAGGGGCCGGCGAAGCCGATCGGGCAGTGTATACGGATGCAATCCAACGCCGCTGTCAAAATGGGCAAGGGCGGGCGACTCTGGCGTTTCCGGACCTTGTGCCGGAAATCCTCATGCCGTCGATGGCGGGGAGTCGATCAACCCTGACGATCATGCCGGTTTTTCGGCGCGGGGATCTAGCCCCGCCCGGGCACGGGCAACAGTCAGAGATCGATGCGGATGGCCCAACCAACTGCGAACCATACGGGAAGAAAGCGGACAATCGCCCGCCTGCGGGCGATCAGGCGCCGCGCCGCGGCCTGGAAGCGGGCTGCGCGTCGGGCCGTGGCGCTCGCGTTTGTGGCAGGATCGCTCGTCGTGGCGCCCAGCGACGCCTTCGCCCAGATGGGGCAGTCGGGGATGGCGCAGCCCGGCGGCCTGGTGAACGGCGCCGTGGCTCGGCTGCAGGATGGCCCGGGCTGGCTTTACTATGGCATCAACGCCGCCGACCGGGGTCTCGGCTACCGCGGCAGCTATATGACAGCTGGCGGGTTCATTCCGGTGGCTGAAGACGATCTCGGCGGCCTGTGGTCGACCGACCTTCGCGGCCATCTCTCGAACTACGGCGGCTTCTTCTCCAACGTGGGTGCCGTCCGCAAGCAGTTCATCGGCGGCACGCTCCTCGGCGTGGGCGTCTACTGGGACTACGACGGCGACCAGAATCAATATTCGCCTACGCCCATCATCGGGACCCCGTATTCGTTTGCCGGCGGCCAGAGTTACAACCAGGTGGGCGTGAGCGGTGAGTGGCTCACCGACTGGGGCAACCTGCGGAGCAACGGCTATATCCCGGTGGGCACGACGGCCCAGCTCACAGGGCCCTTCGTGGGCAACGTGGTGCTCTGCCAGAACGGCGTCAACGCCGCCCTGGGCGGGGCCGATCTCGAGGTCGGTGCCTACATTCCCGGGCTCTCCGACTGGGCGGGCA
>CAZDTC010000223.1:0-4458 GCA_964508125.1 uncultured Candidatus Kuenenia sp. | reverse complement strand
CGAAAGCGAAGCGGACACGCAGAGAGCCGAGGCCGGGAGGGCCGAGGCGAACGTCCGGTGAGAGGGTCTGGGCAGTCACGAGCCGGCGCAGACGCGTTGACTAGAGACCCCACAGCCTCACGCGTGCGGTGGCTTGGCGTCGCCGCCGGCGATTTCGGCGCCATCCTTGCGCTCGGGAAACATCAGCGACGCCGCCACGCTCGTGCCGATCAGGGCCACGATCACGAGGAGCGACACCGCCGGATGCACGAGATGGCCCTTCGCGTGGGCGTCCCAGCCGCCCCATTCGGCGAGCCACTCGGTGTGGCGGGCGGCCTCGGCGATCATTTTCACGCCCACGAACACGAGCACGGCGGAGAGGCCGTAGTTGAGAAACCGAAAGAGATCCATCACGCCGGCGAGCAGGAAATAGAGGGCGCGGAGGCCGAGGATCGCGAACACGTTCGACGTGAAGGCGATGAACCGCATGTAGGGCGTGCCCTTCTCCACGACGCCCAGGATCGCCGGCACGCTGTCGACGGCGAAGAGCACGTCGGTGCTCTCGACGACGAGGAGCACGAGGAACAGGGGCGTGGCCATGAGCCGGCCGTTCTCGCGCACGAAAAACTTGTCGCCTGCCGGCTGGCTCGAGAGCGGGATGATCCGCTTGAAGAACCGGATCAGGGCGTTGTCGCCCGGCTCGTGGTCGTCACCACCAAACGCGAGTTTGATGCCCGTGTAGAGGAGGAAGGCCCCGAAGAACCACATCACCCACTTGTAGCGCTCGACGAGTTCGGCCCCGAGGAGTACGAACGTGAGCCGCATCAGCACGGCCCCGAGGATGCCCCAGAAGAGCACGCGGTATTGATACTTGAGCGGCACGCCGAAGTAGGCGAAGACGACCGCGAATACGAACACGTTGTCCATCGACAACGACCACTCGACGAGATACCCCGTGAGAAACTCGAGGGCCGCCTTGCCGCCGAGCCACCACCACACGAGGCCGTTGAACGAGAAGGCCAGGGCCGACCAAAAGCAGGTCCAGAAGGCGCTCTCCCGCAACGATGGCTCGGCCGCGTGCTTGTGGAACACCGTCAGGTCGAGCGTCAGCATCACGACCACGAAGGCCGCGAACGCCACCCAGTGGATCGTCTGGATCGTTCCCACGGCGGTGTCGGCAAGGGCGAACAAGGGAAGGCAGGCGGTGTTCCAGGCAGGCACGGTGAGGACGTTCTCCGCGGGGTGTGCCAAAGTGTAGCAGCCAGGCCTTGAACGTCCTCCCTCGGCGGCGGCATCGCACCCGCTCCGGCACGATTTCCCGGCCGCTCAGTCAGCCAGATGCGTGATGAAACTCGTCGTCATCGCGCGGAACACGTGCGCGATGCGATCCCACTCGCGGTCCTCGGCCTGGCAGAAGAACAGGTAGATCGCGTCGGCGGTTTCGAGCGTGCGCACCGCGGCGGTGTTGGTGAGGTCGAGGCAGTAGAAGTTGAGGTCGTAGCCGGGAAGCTTCCGGCCCGAGACCGTCTCCGTGGCCGGCTCGCTATCGAGGTCGCGGTATTCCTCGCGCATCTGCCCGACGACGGCCTGCGACAGCACGGCCGGATCGCCTCCCGGCGCATGCGCGCTCACCGACCAGAACGCGCCCTCGGGGGAATACACCGTGACGGCGGCGCGGCCGCCCGACGAGTCGGTCGTGTCGACGGACCAATTGTCGGGATAGTCGAAAGCGAGGCCAGCGTGGGTAAACCGCATCGGGCACTGATTCCTGCCGGGGATCCGCAACGGCAATTCGCAGCGGAAAAGGCGCGAGGATTGTAGCGTTTCCTGCTTCCCGGAGCGGTCTGGACCGGCCCCTGCGGCACCGCTATCGTCCCCCCCTCAACTTCGCCGCCACTCATCGCAACCGGACGCATGTCGCAGTCGCTCGGCACCGCAGCGCTCGCTCCCCAGGCCTCCCCGGGCCGCGTAATCGACTTTGCCGTACCGGCCGTGATCCTGCTGGCCGTGTTGGTCGTGCTCGCGCCGGTGCCGCCGGCTCTCGTCGATCTTCTGCTGGCGGCGAACCTCACGGTGTCGATCCTCGCGCTGCTCGGCGCCCTCGCGGCCCGCACGCCGCTCGAGATGGGCGTGTTTCCCACGTTCCTGCTCGGCTCCACGCTCGTGCGGCTGGTGCTCAACATCGCCACCACCCGGCTGATCCTCTCGCGGGCCGCGCTCGACGGGGCCGATGCGGCGGGGGAGGTGGTGCAGGCGTTCGGAGCGTTCGTCTCCGCCAATAATCTCGTGGTGGGGGCTGTGATCTTCGCGATCATCGCGGTGGTGCAGTTCGTCGTGATCACGGCCGGCTCGACGCGCACGAGCGAAGTCGCCGCCCGGTTCGCGCTCGACGGCCTCCCAGGCCGCCAGATGGCGATCGATGCCGAGGCGAACGCCGGCACGATCACCCGCGACCAGGCCCGCACGCTCCGGCTCGATCTCCAGCGGCAGGCCGATTTCTTCGCCGCCATGGACGGTGCCAGCCGGTTCGTAAAGGGGGAGGCGGTGGCCAGCGTGATCATCACGCTCGTGAACCTCGTGGGCGGACTGGTGATCGGCATCCTGCAGCATGGCATGCCGGTGCAGAAGGCGGTCGACGTCTACTCCCGGCTCACGATCGGCGACGGGCTCGTGAGCGCCGTGCCGGCACTGTTTGTCTCGGTGGCCACGGGCCTGCTCATCTCGCGGTCGAGCCAGGCCGTGGACCTGCCACGGGAGCTCGGCCGGCAGTTCGCCTCCCGGCCGCACGTACTCGCCATCACGGGCGTGTTCCTGGCGGTGCTCTCGCTCACCGGGCTTCCGTTCGTGCCGCTGGCGGCGATGGCCGCCGTGTCGTTCACCGCTGCCTGGCTGCTGCGGCGTCGCCGACTGATTTCCACAGGCTCCGCCCTCGCCACGCCCGCGTCGGGCGCTGACACGCATGCCACGCTCGCCGACGTGCTCACCGACGAGCGGATCGTGTTCGAACTCGGCAGCGCATTGCTCGATCTCATCCGCGGGCCGGCGCCCCTCGTCGCGCAGTCGCAGGCCGTGCGTTCGGCCGTCGCGGCCGACCTCGGAATCATCGTGCCGGCGATTGCGTTTCGCGACGACCTCTCGCTCCCGCCGCGCGGCTTTCGAATCACGATCGCCGACGTCCCGGTGCGCGAAGTGATCCTGGCCGACGATGATCGGCGGAACCCGACTGCCGCGCTCGCGGCCGCCCTCGTGGCCGCCGTACACGAGCGAGCCGATGCCCTGCTCACGCGCGACGCCTGCGCCCGGCTCGTCGAATCGCTGCGGACGGCGCAGCCGGCGGTCGTGGGCCAGATCGTGCCCGAGGTGCTGTCGCTCGCGAAAGTGCATCGCACGCTGCAGGCGCTCCTCCGCGAGGGACTGCCGATCCGGCCGCTCGCCGAGGTGCTCGAACTCATGGCCGACCATGCGGCCGAGGCTCCCGACGCGGCCCAGTTGGCGGAGGTCGTGCGCGGGCGGCTTGTGCGCACACTCTGCCGCCGGGCCCGAGATGCCGACGGCCGGCTCGTGGTCGTGCGGCTCACCGACAGTGCCGTCACGGCCCTCCGCGCCGCTCCAGCCGATGACACCGACCGTGGCACTCCGGCCGCCCGCGTGATGGCCGAGGTGCGCCGGGCGGTCCGGCCGCGGCTCGAGCGCGGGGCGACGGCGGTCGTCGTCGTTCCCGCCGACGCCCGACGCGAGGTGCATGACCGTCTCACCCGGGCGATTCCGGGCGTCGTCGTCATGGCGGCCACCGAGGTGGCCGGCGAAGACCGGGTCGAGGTATTCGCCACGATCGGGGGCACGGAGGTCACGCGGGCGGCCTGAGGGCCTCCCGCCAGGATCACGACACACAGCGGGAAAACATGACGATCAGGCCGGGTGCACGGGCGCCCGGAAAACGATTCAAGCCGGGCTGCGGAACGAACCGATGAAAACAGGTTCGGCGGCCCGGGCGAGGTTCCATCAAGGAGGATGCCGTGGCGACTCACACGTCGAGTCAGTTGTCTCCCGAAGAAGTCCTGGAACTCTGGAAGCAGTTCAAGGCCGACCAGTCGAACGAGGACCTGCGCAACCGGCTGATCGAGCTCTACCTGCCGCTCGTGAAATACAACGGCGAGCGGATCTGGTCGCGGCTCCCCGAGGGCGTGGAACTCGACGATCTCGTGTCGGCCGGCACGTTCGGCCTGATGGACGCGATCGACGCGTTCGACATGGGCCGGGGCGTGAAGTTCGAGACCTACTGCGCGCCGCGCATCCGCGGCGCGATCTTCGACGAGCTCCGCGCCATGGACTGGGTCCCGCGCCTGGTCCGCAGCCGCACGGCGAAGGTCGAGAAGGTCCGCAAGGAGTTCGAGCTCACCCACGGCCGCAAGCCGACCGACGAGGAGATCTCCCGCAGGATGAACGTGTCCGGCGCGGAGTACGACAAGCTGCAGAAGG
>CAZDTC010000222.1:3009-4477 GCA_964508125.1 uncultured Candidatus Kuenenia sp. | reverse complement strand
CTCACGGCGGCCTTCGGCGGCGAGGAGGGCTCGTCGCTGATCACCGACCGCAACGCCGCGGCCCTCGACGTGCTCCGCGACCAGATCGGGCGGGGCAGGCGCCGGATCGCGATCTTCTACGGCGCCGCCCACATGGACGACTTCGACGAGCGGCTCCGGCAGGACTTCGGCATGGAGCCGTTCGAGACCGACTGGCTCGAAGCCTGGGATTTGCGGTTGCCGAAGTGATGTGGGGCGACCGTCCCGGTCGCCAATGCGGCCTCGACTGTCGGCAAGGGAGACGCTCGCCCCACGAGGCGCCAGGGCCGGAGGCCCGGGTTCGCGCCAGCCGACGGAGGTCGGCCAAGGGCAGGTCGGCACGATGCCGAGAATTCCCGTGAAGACAGGCTAACGCCTGTCCTACGCTACGCGGGCACGCGGACGAGGCGGCTCCAGGCGGCCGCGGTGACGCTTGCCTGGCGGAGCACCTCGTCGTAGCCGAGCGCCTCGACGGCCTCGCCGACCGGCGCAAGCTCAAACGCCCCGCCGTAGCCCTGCTCGACGAGGGCCGCGACGAGCGCGGAGAGCGGATGCGTGCCCTGCCCCGGCGGCAGCCGCTCGGCGTCGGGCAGCGGCGCCCCACGCCCATCGGCCACCTGCACGAGCGCCGTGAGCGGCACAAGGCGAGCGAGGTCACTCAACAGGCTGCGGTCGTGGCCAAACTGCCAGAGATCGAGGGCGATCCGCACGCCCGGATGATCGAACCGCTCCACCCATGCTGCAGCCTCGCCGGGGCTCGTGAGAAAACTGCCGCCCGCGGCCACGGCGGGATGCATCGGCTTGAGGGCGAGCGTCACGCCCCGCGAGAACGCCTCGGGGGCGATCACATCGAGGGCGTCGGCGAGCAGCCGGCGGGCGTGGCTGCGCGTGTGTCCGCCGCGGCAGCCGCTATGGACCACGAGCACGTCGGCGCCGAGTTCCGCGGCGGTGTCGACCGCCTCGAGAGCGTCGTCCACCGCCTCGCTGAAGGACCGGCCGTCGCCGCCGGTGAACCCGCCCGCCCACTGCAGGCTCGACACGCCGAGCCCCGCCTGCTGAAGCAGCGACCTGGCCGCCTCCACGCCGATGTCGGAAAGCTTCGTGCGCCACAACGAGATCGCCTGGAAGCCATGCCGCACGAGGCCGTCGGCCTCCGCGGCGAGATCCCAGCGGAACATCGTGAGTTCACTGATCGCGGCATGCACCATGGATCGAACGGTCTCCTGCGAAGGGCGGCCGCATGGGCCTGATCTGTCGGCTCCGCCTCGAACGGTGCGGAGTATGGAACGCCCTCGCGCCGACTGTCCAGATGAAGTTCACTGCAGACGTGCGACGCTGTACGCATGTGCCGCTTGCCAAATTCGCGCGTTTTTTCCGAAGCGTGTCGGGGCGCGTCACTCGGCGAGCAGATCGATGCAGGCGATCCGCCCCGCGCCGCGCACATAGAGCA
>CAZDTC010000222.1:0-2909 GCA_964508125.1 uncultured Candidatus Kuenenia sp. | reverse complement strand
CAGGCCACGAGTGCGTCGCCGGCATTGCGGCCGCTCGAGCCATACACGTGCCCCTCGTGGAACACCGGGGTGGCCCAGTGGGCCATGAGCGCCGTCCGCGGCCGCGGATTCCGGTCGCGGCGCACGACGCGGGGATCGCCGCCGGCCAGGTCCAGGAGCACGCTCCCCGGGCCATAGCACTCCGAGAGCAGCACCTGGTCGTTCGCCACCACGGGGCTCGCCGCAATGGCGCTGAAGAGTTCGTCGGCCCGCCAGCGGAACTCCGCCACCACGCCGCTCGTGGCCGGATCGACCACGAGCAGGTCGTCGCGCATCCAGGCGACGATCCGGCGCTCCCCGCCGATCGTGGCGAGCACGGGCGCGGCATAACTCGCCAGTTGCGCCGACGCCCGCCAGCGCTCGCGGCCGGTGGCCAGGTCGAACGCCACCAGGCCGCTGTCGAGCCCCTTCACGAGGTCGAGCCGCTCGGGCGCGGGCGGCGCTGACCCCGGCCGGCTGCCCCCCACCTGCACCACCACGATCTCGCCGCCCTCGATCGCGACCACGAGCGGCGCCGCGCCCACGCCGAAAAAATTTTGCACCACGTGGTAGTCGGCCGACGTATCGACGTGCCACAGGCTCGCGCCGTCGGCGAGCGACCGGCACTCGAGCCGTCCCTCGGGGCCGTACGTGAGCACCCGGTCGCCGTGGATCACCGGCGCCGCCCGCGGGCCGCCGTCGTAGCCGAACGTGTCGCGGTAGTCGCTTGGGTAGGCCTGCTCCCAGAGCGGGCGGCCCGTCTCCGCCTCCAGGCACCGCGTGCGCATCGACCCGCCCACGCGGTCGAACAACACCAGCCGGCCCCGCGCCACCGCCGGCGCACAGTAGCCCTCGCCGAGCAACGCATGCCACACCACGCGCGGCCCCGCCTCAGGCCAGGGCGTGGCAAGGCCGGTGATGCCGCTGCGGCCGTTGCCCGTCGGCCCGAGAAACGCCGCCCAATCCTCGCCGGGGCGCGTGGCCAGGTCGGGCAGTTCGTCCGCCGACGCTCCGAGCCCCGAGCACACCACCGCGACGAGAAGCACCCTTCGTATACTCATCACTTTTCGCTTCGATCTCGAGCGCCGAAATCAGCCCGAGCAACACCTGAGAGCGGCGTACAGGGTACACCCGATGGCAACCGAAAAAGAGGTCCGCGTGGGGCGGGTCGTGATTCCGGCCGCAGCCCTCGAGTGGCAATTCGTCCGCTCCAGCGGCCCGGGCGGCCAGCACGTCAACCGCACGAGCAGCAAGGCCGTGCTCCGATTCGCTGCCCGGCACTCGCCCCACCTGCCGGAAGACGTGCGGCAGCGGCTGCTCGCCCGCGAGCGGACCCGCCTCACCCGCGACGGTGCCCTCGTGATCACGAGCCAGCGGCACCGCGACCAGCCCCAGAACATCGCCGACTGCCTCGCGAAACTGTCCGCGATCGTGGAGCGGGCGCTCGTTGCGCCGAAGGTGCGCCGGCCGACGAAGGCGCCGCGGTCGGTCGCGAAAAAACGGCTGGAAGGAAAGCGGCGCCGCTCGGAGACGAAGCGGCTGCGCGGCCGCGTCGGGGATTGAGGCGTCCGGCGCGGGATCACCGCCGTCACCAGTGGTATACTTCGTGAGACGGCCGGCACGACGTCGGCACACCGCTCGCGAAGGATCCGTTTCCATGCCATCGCCCCGCGACATCGACACCGTGCTCAAAGGCTGGGAATTCAAGCCCGGCGAAGTCAGCGCCCGCCTCTTCAAGGCCCGGAGTGGCCGCGAGGTGCTGCAGATGCGCGTCGACATGGGCGTGCTCCAGATGGAAACATCGCTGCGGCCCGATGGCTCGCGGCCCCACGGCGCCGAGACGTATTACGACTACCTCGTGGGCGAGGCAATCCGCGAGGGAGGCTCGTTCCGGCTCTCGCGCGAGCAGTGCGCCGAGGCCGACAGGGAATTCGTGCAGTTCTACCACCGCCGGATCTGCTGGCTCGCGCTCCGCGAATACTCCCGCGCCGTGAAGGATGCCGACCATAGCCTGGCCTTCATGGATTTCGTGCGCGAGCACTCCCCCGACGACGAGTGGACGCTCTCGCACGAGCAATACCGCCCCTTCGTCCTCTTCCACCGCGTGCAGGCGGCCGCCCTCGCCCTCCTCGAGGAGCAGGGCCCCGAGGCGGCGATCGTGGAGATCAACCACGGCCTCGACCGTTTCCGCGACCTGTTCGAGCGCTACGACGCGGCCGAGCAGTATGCCGACGACGAACTCGTGAAGCGGCTCGAGGAGATGCGTGAGAGTGTTCGCCAGCGCTACGACGTCGGCCGCACGCTCGACGAACAGTTGGCCGACGCGGTCCACGCCGAGAACTACGAACTGGCTGCGAAACTCCGCGACAGGCTGCGGAAGGCCAAGGCCACCCCGGCCGCCGCCCCCGGCGAAGCTGCCGGCCCGGCGTGAAAATTTTTCACGGTTCCGCCTCTGGGCTGCCACGCCCTTCGTTCCGACTGGGAAAAGATTTCCGCGTGGGCCAAGCCTGCGTGTGAATCTGGGGCGACTGGGAGGGCGCCGGGGCGATTCCGGCATCTTTCGGCGCACGGGCATGTTTTGGCGCGCAGAATGCACATGGGGTTATCGCCGCCGATCAGGCGGCATGCCCAGCCCCAGAGGAGATCACGCCATGCCCACGACCACTCCCAACGCCGCAGGCCGTTTCGGATCATCCGTCGCGACGCCGCACGTCATCACCGTCGGGGGCACGGAGTGCGTGGTGCGGGTGACGCACCTCTCGCCGATCGCCGACGTTCTCGGCTTCGAGACCGAAATGGTGGCGACCGGCCCGGTCGACGCCGGCACGATCGCCGACCTCCTCGACGCGCGGATGATCGCCCCGCCGCCCCCCCGCCGCCGCCCCGCCCCC
>CAZDTC010000221.1:0-4484 GCA_964508125.1 uncultured Candidatus Kuenenia sp. | reverse complement strand
CCCGCCTCGACCTCACGCTCATCCGCAACTGGGATTTCTCGCTGCAATACAACAATGACAGTTACTTCGATTCGACCGGCTTCGCGCGGCTCACGTATCGCATGGGCGGCAGCCGCCGCCGCAACGTGCCCGACCAGATGGAGCAGCCGATGATGCGCAACGAGCACATCGTGCGCGCCCACCAAGCGCCGGAGCAGGTGATCAACCCTGCCACGGGTTTGCCTTGGACAGTCTTTCACGTCGACAACTCAACGAGTGTCGCAGCGGGGGGTAATGGCACCGCTGAACGGCCGTTTACAAACTTGACGCAGGCCCAAACGACCGCGACGAACCCCTATGACATCGTGTTCGTCCACATAGGCCAAAGCCCCGCGACTCCTTACGAAACACCGGCAAACGGCTACGAATTCCAGGCCGACAACCAATATCTCGTTGGCGAAGGCACCTCGCTGAAGATTCCGTCGGCAAACTGCGGCCAGGTTGCGCTATGGTCGCAGGGCACGTCACCAAACTACCCAGTGATCACGGCAAGTGGCACCGGAAACGGCATAGCGATCAATCTCGGCGGATCTCGCACCAACACGACGGTCGACCACTTCCGAATCACGGGGTCGCCGGTCGGCATCTCGTCGGGAACGGCTGGCCTCCAGGCCGGTGCCGTCGCCAACGTGAACGACGTCCAGATCGTGGGCACCACCGCCGGGCAACGAGGCCTCGAGCTGACGGGAACGGCGGGAACGTTTAATCTCACCTCGCTCTCGCTCAGTAACCTCACCCGCGACGGCATCGCGGTGCTGGGAAGCGGCACCGCTAGCGACATGCAGGTCAACCTCACTGGCTCCAAAATCAGCAATACGACGGGCTCCGGTATCCTTGTGCAAAACCTGACGGGCACCGCCGGCCGGCTCCGAGTCGCGGGCAGCGAGGTCAACGGCTCGACGGGGGCGGGCATATTCGTGGGCAATGCCAACGCCTTTATCGGCACCTCCACGTTCAGCACCAACGGCCTGGCCGGTGTCTACGTCCAGGACAGCGCGCCTTCGACGACATCGCTCCCGGCAACGCCTGGCACTTCGGTCGTGCAGGTGGCGGACTCGAGGTTCTCGAAGGGGGCCGTCGGGGTCTGGGCGTTGGCCGACTCGGGCACGACGAACGTGACCATCACGAACAACAAGATCAACACGACCTCATCGCCGTCGGGTGCGAATGGCATCATGCTGTCTGTCAGCAGCGGGACACAGGGCCGACTCAATGCCCGCGTGGTCGGCAACGACATCACACCGAAAATCAGAACGTCACGCGTGAGCACTACGACGGTAACGACAACCTCCACGTCGGGCTTCATTATCCCGGTCGTGACAACAATCTCGACATCGACATCCACGACGACTTATTCGTCGGTCGGCAATATCCTGCTGACAACGACTGGTTCTGCTACCTCGACCGGCTTCAACCCAAGCACCAAACTCTACATCCAAGCTGCCGACCAGGATCAGTTGCAATCCCTCAACCTGGCAGCTGGCGTGGCCACTGTACCGCTGCCGCTCACCAGCGGCTCGACCACGATCGTTCCGCCGCCGCCGATTTACGACGCAGCCCTGCCCGTGCCGCTGCCCCCTCCGTGATGCGTGAGCAGACGCGGCCGATCAGCGGAGTCGCGATCGCGGGGCAGATGCCGGCGATGCCAGTGACGAGAAGGCGGCGGCCACCGACGGTGTCACCGTGCCGCGGACGACAGTCATCCCCGAAAGCATCGCATTGGCGGGGTTGAAGAGCTGGACGACAAGCGATCGCCTGCGGGCGACTGCATCGGTCTGGATCTCGAGTGTGTCGGTATCCTTGCGGACGACCTCACCGCTCTGGTTCATCCCATAGCCGATTGAGATCGTACCGATGCGAAAATCGATCGTCCCTGCCCGGGGCCGCCGCGGTGTTCCGGCGGCCGGAGAGTGGCCCGACATGAACGACGCCGAGAACCGGATCTGGCCCGCCATCCCTTCGAGGAAGGCCGCAGGCAGGCCGGCGAACTCGGCGAACGAGGGCAAGGCCTCGCCGAATCCGGCGCGGCGGCGGAGCCCGACCTGAAACTGGAAACCGCCGCCCGCCGCCACCGTCGAATTCACCGCTTGGATCGTGAAAAAGCGGCTGTCGTCATCCAGAATGACACCAGCGACCGCGCTGGCAGACTGCCGGACAACCCCTTCGTCAAATGCGAACACATCCACATTGTCGGCCCCGACGGCTCTCACGGCCAGCACGACGGTCTCGTCGGGCTCCATCTGGGCATCGCCGACGACACTGACGGCGATCCGTTTTCCATCCTGGCCTGGCCGTACCATGATCTGGCCGGACGTCGGGCGAAAGTCGCGGCCCGCCACCGCCGTACCGTTTCGGGTTTCGTAGAGCAGCGCGAAAGGTTCGTCGTTCGTCCCCTTGATCAAGACCGGGTATTCGAGAACGGCACGCAGCGAGCCGGTCGTCTCGACGATGGCCGCAGGCAACAGCTGCACGCCGACCCGCGTATCGTCGTTGCGGATGAACCCGGTGCCAGCACCATCGCCGATCACCCCGCCGATCACGCTGGAAACCACCAGCTCGAACGTCTCGTCCCGCTCGCGCCAAGTATCCCCGCGCACCTTGACGACGACGGTTTTTTCCAGGTCGCCGGGAACAAATTCGACGATGCCCGTGACCGCCTCGTAATCCTCGTCCGCGATCGTCGCCGACCCATCACTGGTGGCAAACGCCACCGTCACGGGCGTGACTGCGGCGGTCAGCAGTCGAATCGTGAATCGGGCCTCGACCTCGCCCGCATTCCCTTCTGTGACGTCGGCATTGCCGACCAACACGACCGGATCCGTGACGACGTTCTTGACTTCGACCGTGTATTGCCCGAGCGAGCCATAGCCGGTGTAGCCGGTCTGTAACGGATCGACTTCGCCTGTCCCTTGCACGCGCAGGTAGTACCGCCCCGGGGCCACCGTCAGGTTGAACGACGCGTCGATCGCACCGACGGGATTGCTCGTCGCGATCACGCTGCCCGATGAGTCGAGGATTTCGGCGAGCACGTCGAGGTTGGCGCCGACGGCGATCGGATTGATCGACGCCTCGATCGAACCGGCCACGAAGAACTGAAAGACGTCGATGTCCGTGTCCCGCTCGATGATGCCCGTGATCGTGTCGGCCGACATGACACGTGCGGAGGTGAAGTCGCTGCCGTGGTCATCCTGCCGGTAGCCGAAGCCATTGCCGTTTGGGGTGTACTGGTTTCTAGAATCTCCGACAATTATGGCCACATCATTCTCGAAGTTGTTGGCTCCACGATACTCTCCGCTACTCCACTGAGAGAGCGGTCTGTAATAACTAGCGCCCATGATGGGAGCCCAGCCCGTTGGCCCGGTGCCGTGTCCGGGGTAATAAGTCTCAACTGGACTCGTGCGTCCGTCGTGACTCAACCCAAGCGTGTGGCCTATCTCATGGCTAGCGCATTCAGCTATGTTCTTAAAGCCTCCAAGCGCTTCGGGGAACACAAAACACGGCAGGTCTCGGCTGGAACTGAATGTACCCAAGCCTGCGATGCCGCCTCTGCCGGGCGTCGTGCCGAGACCGGCTACGTTTGGCCCTATGACAACGCGAACACCCCAACGCGTATCAACGCCTCCGGTATTTCTGAGATCATCAAGGCTGGGCTCCTCGGTCGTGACATCGACTTCGAAAGGGGAGAAGTCTTCCGCAACCCGCGACCAGATCTCCTGGATGTTCTGTAATTCCGTGTCGCTGAACGCGGGCGTGGCGTCGATGGAATACGCGGGGGTCGTGAAGGCCACGCCGTTGTTCCAAAAAGGGTCGGTCGTCGTGTGACCGTCGAAATCGAGATAGATCCGCTTCGTCGCGCTGGGAAGACTGTGCAACTTGAATGTGTCGGCCAGGGGGAACTGTGCGGGCATGGCCGCGGAGCTTGCCATCGCCGCGATTGCTGCCGGCGGCGGCACGGAGCACCCCGGGCAGCCGCACGTGGTCGGCGAGAGGTGCGAAAGCTGGTTCGCGTTGTTTGAGCCGAACTCTTCGGCCGGATTCACCGAAAACACCACGCGCCGCTCCAACGACTCGAGCGGAGCCGACGTTCGCCTCCCGCCTGCTCTGCTCGGGCGGAATGCACGTGACTTTTGGCCGGTTGTTTTTCGAAAGTTCATGTGTCTGCCCAGGTCATCAAGAGGTACTGGCCACCCCCAAAAGGGTAATGCCTGTCTCATTCGGAGCAACAAATCGGCGGTTTTTTGTCTAAAGCCGAGAAATTGCCCGGAATTCCGGTCGCAGCGGCATCCAAACCCACGCCCAAAAGGGGGCCAAGAAAAAGCGTGACTCACATCACTTGTTGGCCAACCTGCAGCCTCCACGATTGTGCTGCCGGCCGCGTATTGACCGCCAGCCGGTAGAGGTGATTCCAGCCACTCGCATCCACATCGGCCCGCAGGGCCCGGCCA
>CAZDTC010000220.1:0-4492 GCA_964508125.1 uncultured Candidatus Kuenenia sp. | reverse complement strand
TGTCGGCGATGTTCCTGAGGCCGCAGGCTACCGTGACGAGGTCAAACGATCGGTCGGGAAAGGGGAGGGCCATAGCGTCGGCCTCGACCCACTCGATCGATGGATGCGACCGCGCGGCCTTCCCGGCGCCGCGGTCGAGCATCGGCCGGCAGAAGTCGCTCGCTACGATCCGCACGTCGGGCCCGGCCTTCGCGGCGTAGGCGAGGGCGAGGTCACCCGTGCCGGTGCAGCAGTCGAGGATCGCGCCCGTGGCGGGCGGCGCGGCCCGCGACACCGTCACGTGCCGCCACCAGACGTCGATCCCGCCGGAGAGCAGCCGGTTGACGAGGTCGTACCGTGGCGCGATCTCGGCAAACATGCCCCGCACCTTCGCCCCGCTCTTGTCAACGACTGTAGGGGGCTCGAGAGTGGCGGCGGGAGCTGGCATACCGTGAGGAAGTTCAATGGATAGAGGCAGTTGTGACCACGGTATGGTAGGCGCCTCGGCATCATCGCGGGAGGGAAGAAGGCTCGGTGTGACGGGGATTTCGCAGGAAGTAGAGCCGGCCGTCCTCGGCCCCGCCGAGGAAGTCGGGAACTCCGGTCCCGCCGAAATCAACGACTGTCGGGCTCACGTCGTGCCCCTCGATGTTGCCTTCCGCGAGGCTGCCGGCCTTCGCGAACAGCCATCCTTCGTCCCGCCGGCCGACCTGACGGAGCAGATCGGCATTGCGCGAGTTGACGAGCAGGTCGAACCGGCCGTCGCCGTCCCAGTCGGCCACGGCGATCTTGCGCCGGCCGCTCTTGCCGGCGACGCCCGTTGTCAGCTGCAGCGGCTGCCCCGCCTCGTCGAGAAATGCCCGCCGCGGGCCGCGGAGCACGAGCGCGTCGCCGCGTCGCTCGCGGCGGAACCACGCGAGATACCCTTCTTGGTCGAGCACGGCCAAGTCGACGAGCCCATCCGCGTCGAAATCAAAAGCCACCGGCGTCGTGCGCCACTGCGTGAGCAGCGCCTTGCCCCGAGGCGTGCGCCAGCCCCAGGCCAGCCGCGGCTGCGTCCCATCCCACTCGACCTCGATCGGCTCCGGCTTCGCAAAGGCGGGCGCCTCGCGCGGGCCGAGGTTTCTCAGCCACACAACCTCCCCGAGAATGCTGTTGAGCACGATATCGGGGAGACCATCGCCGTCCCAATCGGCCACGCTGAACGTGGTGTAGCCCCACTTCGCCTCGGCGGGCCCCTGGATGCTCCCCCGTGGCCCCGCCATGATCCGGAAGGGTTTGCCATCCACGGTGAGCTTCCGAGGAGCCGCCCACGTGGGCTCGGCTATACCGGGGCCGCTCTTGTTCTTGAACCACTCTAGAAGCCCCGCCGTGTTACCGGAGAGGATGTCGGTGTCGCCGTCGCCGTCGAGATCGACGCCCACCGGGGTCGCGAGGGCCCCGCACTTGAGCGTGTCGGCCCGCTGCCGGAAATACGCAGGCTGCTGGAACACGGGCGTCCCGTTTTCACCGACCCGTCCCGTGTGCTCGACAAACGCCACGCGGCCATCCTCGTCGCCCACGATGAGATCGGGGTGGCCGTCGCGGTTCCAGTCGAACGCCACCGGCACGATCATCTGCAAGTCCATGCGCAGCGGCCGGCCGTCGGCCGCGACGAGATCGACGCCGGCGGCATAGCGGGGCGTCGTTCGACTGCCCACGTTCGCGAAGTAGGTAAAACGATCGAGGAACGAACCGCAGAGCAGATCGAGGTCGCCGTCGCCGTCGAAGTCGGTGAAGTTGGGCGATGGGCAGCCGTAGACGTCCACTGCCGCACCGCCGGCCTCGACCTGCTCGGGCTCACCGAAGCCGCCGTCGGCCGTGCCGCGGAGCACGAACACGAAGCCGTGGAGCGGGCCGTTCGTCCAGCGGCCCTCCGCATCGAAGGCGTCGTCCCAGCCGTAGAAGCTCCAATCTTCGATGCCGCACACGAGGTCGAGCCGGCCGTCGCCGTCGTAATCGGCCAGCCGCCACTGGTTGTGCCGCACCTTCGGTCCCTTCTGCTGTGGCCCGCGCGGCACGTACCACTTCGCCGGCACGGGCAGCGGCTCGGGTTGGGCGGTGCCGACGCGGGGAAAGTCGCGGTATTCGAAACCGGGCGACAGCACGCGCACTGCGCCATCGACGTAGCTCGGCGTCACGTAGTGCGTGGTCGGTGAGAGCCGCCGGGCCGGCGCGAACACGGGCAGCGGATCGCGGGCCGTGTCGCCGACCGTGTTCTCGAACAGCCACACGCCGTTCGAAGGCTTGTCGGGGCAGGAGACGAGCAGGTCATAGTCGCCATCGCCGTCGGCGTCGCAGGGGACGGGCCAGGCCCACAGGCCGACGCCGAGATCGACGACGAGGTCGGGATCGTTGTAGCGCAGCGGTTGCAGATCGGCCGCGCCGGCATGCGTGGCGGCTGCAGCGACGAGAGCGCAGGCGAGTGCGACGCGGGTTCGCTTCTTCACGGCCGATCGCCTCTGGAAACGCGCATTGTTTCCATGGGTGTACCACGCCGCCCGTGGCGTTCACCACCGCCCTTCGGTGCGCGGGGCAGGGCCGTCTACACTGTCGGCATGAAGGAAAAGGCCGAGATTGTCCGAGACTGGCTCCCCCGTTACACGGGCCGCAACCTCGCCGACTTCGGCGAATTCATCCTGCTCACGAACTTTTCACAGTACGTGTCGCTCTTCGCCCGCCGCTTCGGGGTGGAGGTGGTCGGGGAGGGCTTTCCGATCCAGTCGGCCACCGCCGAGAACCTCTCGATCCTCAATTTCGGGATGGGCAGCGCCATGGCGGCCACGGTCATGGACCTCCTCGGCGCGGTGGAGCCGCAGGCCGTGCTGTTTCTCGGCAAGTGCGGCGGGCTCAAGAAGACGAAGATCGGCGACTTCATCCTCCCGATCGCCGCCATCCGCGGCGAGGGCACGAGCAACGAATATTTTCCCCCGGAGATCCCCGCCCTGCCGTCGTTCCGCCTCCAGGCCGCTGTGTCGGCGACGATCGCCCGGCGCGGCTTCGACTACTGGACGGGCACGGTGTACACGAGCAACCGCCGCGTCTGGGAGCACGACGAGAGGTTCAAGGACTATCTGCGGATGACGCGGGCGATCGGCATCGACATGGAGACGGCGACGCTGTTCGTGGTGGGCTTCGCCAATCACATCCCGAAGGGCGCGCTCCTGCTCGTGTCCGACAACCCGATGACGCCCGAGGGTGTGAAGACGTCCCGCAGCGACCGCGACGTGAACGAGCGGTTCGTCGAGGCGCATCTCGAGATCGGGATCGACGCCCTCGTGGAACTCCGCGACTCGGGCGAATCGGTGAAGCACATGCGGTTTGAGTAGCCGCATGGGACGACGATCCACGGCGCGAGCATGATCCACTGGCACTGTCACGACCTGTATCAACGGCTGCCGCCCGGCGGCTGTGCTGGCGAGATCGCCGTCGTGATCGACGTCCTGCGGGCGTCCACCACAATGATCGCGGCGCTGGCCCACGGCGCGACCGAACTGGTGCCCGTCGCAGCGATCGACGAGGCGCGGCGGCTGGCGGCGGATGCGGGGCCGGCCGCGCTGCTCGGCGGCGAGCGCGGCGGCGTGCGCATCTCCGGCTTCGACCTCGGCAACTCGCCGCTCGAGTATTCGGCTGCTCGTGTGGCCGGGCGAACGATCGTGATCACGACCACGAACGGCACGGCGGCGCTCGCTGCGGCACGCGGGGCGCGAGAGATCCTCATCGGCGCGATCGTGAACCGCTCCGCCGTGGCCGCGGTGATCCGCGGGCTCGCAGGCGCAGGAGAGCACGTGCATCTCGTCTGCGCCGGCACCGAAGGCTGCGTGTCGGCCGAAGACGTACTCGCGGCGGGGGCGATCCTCGACGCGGCCGGGGTGGACGCTGCCGGCGACACGCTCGATGCATCGGCGCAGGGAGCGCTCGCCTCGTTTCGCCGCGTGGCGGCGGGGGGCGACGTGCCGGCAGCGCTCGTGGCTGAGTTTCGTCGGTCGCCCGGCGGGGCCAATCTCGTGGCGCTCGGTATGGAGGCGGACCTGCCGGCCGCCGCCGCGATCGACACGCTCCCGCTCGTGCCCCGGTTCGCCGCCGCCACCGGCAGCCTCTTTTGAAATGGTGCCAGCCACCAAATCTGGGTAAGGTACGGTCGGCAAATTACGCAGTTTCCCCAGATTTGGTGGCTGGCACCTTTTTATGAACGACCAATCGCGGATGGACCGGATCGTGTCGCTGGCGAAGCGGCGGGGCTTCATCTTCCAGTCGAGCGAGATCTACGGTGGCCTGAACGGCTTCTGGGACTACGGGCCCCTGGGCGTGGCGCTGAAGCGCAACCTCAAAGACGCCTGGTGGCACGATATGGTGGCCGGCCACGACGAACTGGCCGCGCCCGCCGGCGCCCCCGAGGCCTACGAGATGGCCGGCCTGGACTGCACGATCATCATGCACCCGCAGGTCTGGAAGTGCTCCGGCCACTTCGACC
>CAZDTC010000219.1:0-4517 GCA_964508125.1 uncultured Candidatus Kuenenia sp. | reverse complement strand
CTCGGCTTCCGCGGCGTCGAAGCCCCGCTTCAGATAGGCACCGCGGACAATGGCCTCGTGGGTGGCGACGGGCACAACGTGGAACGGTTCCGCCATGATCTAGACGACTTTCGTGACCGGGACTTCGGGGTTCACCTGCGCGAGCGGCTTTTCGCCCCGCATGGCGTTGATCAGGTTGGTGACCGCGGCAAGAGCCTGCCGCTGCACGCTCTCCTCCGTGCGGGATCCGATGTGAGGCGTGACGACGCAATTGGGGAGGTGCGTGAGCGGATGGTCGGGCCGCGGCGGTTCCTCGTCGAGCACGTCGGTGCCGTAGCCGCGCACCCGGCCGCTCTTCAGGGCCGCGGTGATGTCGGCTGTGTTCACGATCTCACCGCGGGCGCAATTCAGGATGATCACGCCGGGCTTCATCTTCGCGATCGATTCGGCGCGCACGAGGTCGCGGGTCTCGGGGGTGAGGTTCGTGTGCAGCGAAAGGTAGTCGGCCTGCCGGAAGACGTCGTCGATCGAGTCGGCCCTCGGAATGCCGTGCTCCTTGGCAAACGCCTCGTCCCAACAAACGTCGTAGCCAATCGGCTTCATTCCAAACGCCTTGGCCCGGATCGCCACCTCCTTGCCGATCCGCCCCATGCCGACGATGCCCATGGTTTTCTCGAGCAGTTCGTGGCCGGTCTGCCGCTTCCAGCCGCCCGCCCGCGTCGAATCGGTGTGGAGCAGAAAATTCTTTTCGAGGGCGAGCAGAAGCAGAAACGTGTGCTCAGCGACAGTGGTGTGGTTCACGCCCGGCGTGAACAGGAGCGGAATCCCAAACTCCGTGCATGCTTTGACATCGATCTTGTCGACACCGATGCCATACTTCGAGAGCACCTTGAGGCGGGGACGGGCTTTTTCGAGCACCGCCCGCGTGATCAGATCATCGCCGCAGATATAGCCATCGCTGTCGCCGACCAGAGCCAGCGTGTCGGCCTCCGAAAGCGGACCGCGCGCCGTCACGACGTCCCATCCGGTCTCCGCGAGCATGCGGTGATGTTCACCGGGAGTGTCCTGGAACGACGTCGTGGTGAGCAGGATGCGCTGCGTCATGAGGCCCTCTGAGGCGCTGGCGATGCGGTCATCATTACCGACCTGCGCGACTTTCGGCAATTGCGTGCACGAAATCGTGGGGCGACCGTCCCGGTTGCCAAAAAACACCGGACTCTCGGCAAGCGAGACGCTTGCCCCACGTTCCGATCAGCTGGCGACCATCGCTCACAGCCGGCGCACGCGCTCGTCGACGAACGGCTGAATCAGCGTGGCAGACCGGCCGTTCCACTTCCAGAGGTGGCAGAATCGCCGCTCGGCGCCGCACCCGGTTGTTCCCGTGCGGTGCAGCCAGAAGACCTCCCCTGCAGCGAGCGGATGCTTGGCGAACTCGTGCCGCCGCGCCTCGGGCACGGCCGTCTTCACCCAACTCCAGTGGTTGACATGAAGAAGATGGTCGGGATCGGAATGCGCTCTTGTCCAGTCACGATACTCTCGCTCCGTCGCCGCAACGACCTGCCCACGGAGGCTCGTCATCAGCGGTTCAGAACGGGCGAGCGTGTCGTCGACGGTGGAAATGCCCACTGGCGACGTCGTGACCACGATTGCAGGATCGGGGTCGGCCCCGGGCGGCAGGGTCTCGCGGCGCGCAGCAAGAAGCGTGGGCCACTCGTTCTCCAGCCACGTGACGAGGCTGGTTGCCAGGATCATCCGCTCCGCCGCCGCCTCCGCAGGGAAAGGCGGGACGCGCCCGGCGGGGCTCGCCGGCTCTGCGGTCCGCCGAGTTTCCTCGACGTGGTCACGCAGGCCGGCGAGCCACTCCCGGGAACGCTGAATCATCGACCGAACTGCTGGCGGAGCCACTCGTTCTTACGGCGCTCGAGTTCGATCAGTTTCGATACCGGCCCCTTGCGGGCACCCTGCAGTTCCTGGCGGGCGGCCCGATTCTGGGAAGCCTCGACGGTGCCCACGATGAACATGCTGGAAACAATGGCGGCGAGGAAAGCGAGACGGATCATGGAAAAACTCCTGTCGTTGCCGACGGTGGGAAGGGAAAAACTGGGGAAGAATCGCTGACTGGAGGCTGGTGCAGAACGCACCTGCCGGAGGGACCTTTGAGTATTCGGCTTCGGCCGCAGCGATCTTTCGCCCGACGTGCAGAGTTCACGTCGTGCGACGTTTTCCATCCGTGCGGGCTGGCGGTGCGAGCGGATCGTCGGGCCAGGCGTGCTTCGGATACCTCCGCCGCAGCTCCTTCTTCACCTGGGGATACGTGTTCGCCCAGAAGCTCGCGAGGTCGTCGGTGACTTGCTGGGGGCGATGATTCGGCCCCAGAAGATGCAGGAGCACAGCGACGCGGCCGCCGGCGATCCGCGGCGTGTCGCGGAGCCCGAACAGTTCCTGGATGCGCACGGCGAGCACGGGCGGCTTCCCGGTTTCGTAGGCCAGACGGTGCCGCTTCCCGTTTGGGAGCGAAATCTCCGCCGGCGCGAGCCGGTCGATATCGCCGAGGCGGTCATAGCCCACGAGTTCGTGGATCCGGGTCAGCCAGTCGGCGGCCTGCAAGTCGTCGAGCGACCGCAGCCCCTGGCAGAGTTCCGGCAGGAGTCCGGCGAGGGCCGCGTCGTCGCAGGCCGGAAGGCCGAGATCGGGGGCCGCGGTGGCGAGCCACCGGACCCTCGCGAGAAATCGCCCGGCCGCCGTATCGTTGTCCGGCCGCACGCGGGCAAACTCCACGGCCGCCTCCCGCGTGAGAAGTGCGGCGGCGGCAGCCGTGTCGGCGATCGGCACGGGCGTCTCGTCGAGCACGAGGTCGATCCACACGGTCCGCCGGCGGGCCTCGACCTGGCGCCGCGACGGCTGAAAGAGCAGTTCGTCGCCGGTCCGCAGATTGGCCGCAGCGAGCGGGCCGCCGTACAGCCACTCGGCATCGACCGCCGACGCCTGCCGCACCCGCGCCTCGCCGCCGGCATCGTCGAGATCGATCGCGAGAAACAGCGGCTCGTGCCGCACCCGCGACCCGCCATCGAGCCGCAGGCCGCGGCCGCCCACCATCGTGGCCCGGTCGGCGGCACCCGGCCGGAGCCGCGCGAGCCGGTCGGGAAACGCCTCGAGCAGCGCCTGCATGAGCGCCGTCGCCGGATCGGATGCCCGGGGAGCGAGTGGCACGTCGACGAGCCTGTAAAGCTGCTCGGCCGTCCGCAGCACCGATCGCGCTCCGCCCGGATGCACCTCGAGATCGCCGTCGTCGAGGCGGATGCCCTCGTGAAACGCCTGCAGGGCGACGACCCGGTCGACCACGTCGGACCGCGTGCGCACGGCGAGCCGATCGCGTGGCCCCGACCGGCCGTGGCCGCCGACACGAAAGGGATCCCGTTCCGAGAGCAGCGCCGCCGCGATCGAAGCCTCCCGCAGCACGCCCTGCGCAGCACCCGCGAGGAGAAGCCGGGCGAGCCGCGGGTGGGCCGGCAGGCGCACGAGGTCGTGGCCCAGGGGCGTGAGCCGATCGGCAACATCGCCGTTTTCGGCATGCAGCGCACCCAAGCGCACAAGCAGCGTGCGGGCCTGCTCCACGGCCTCGGGAAACGGCGCATCCAACCAGGGGAATTCGCCTCGCTCACCAAGTGCCAAAAGTTGCAGCAGGGGCCCTGCAAAGTCGCTCCGCAGGATCTCGGGCGTCTCGGCCACAGGCCGATGGTGGTGCGAGGCCTCGTCCCATAGCCGCCAGCAGATGCCCGGTGCCGTGCGGCCCGCGCGGCCGGCCCGCTGGTCGGCTGCGGCCTTGGAGATCGGGATCCGTTCGAGCCGCGGCAGGCCCGTCGCGCCCGCCACGCGCATCTGCCGGGCGAGCCCTGAATCGATCACGGCGGTGACGCCCGGGATCGTGAGCGACGTTTCGGCCACGTTCGTGGCGAGGATGATCTTACGCCGGCCGAGGTCGGCGAGCGCGCGGTCCTGTGCCTCGGGAGGCAGGTCGCCGAACAGCGGCAGGAGCATACACCCCTCCCGATCGGCAAGCGCACTCACGGCCTGCTCCACCCGCATGATCTCTCCCACGCCTGGCAAAAACACGAGCACGTGGCCGTCTGTCGCCCGGATCGCCCCGCCGACGGCGGCCACCACGAGCTCCTCGAGATCGCGCTGGTCACCGTGCCGGCCGTAGCGGATCTCGACCGGATACATCCGGCCCGTCGCCGTCACAACCGGGCAGGCCGTGCCCCGGGATGCACCAAGCAGCCGGGCCACCGGCTCGGCGGCGAGCGTGGCGCTCATCACGACGATCCGCAGGTCTGGCCGCACGGTCTCCTGCGCCCGCAAGAGCAGACCGAGCACGAGGTCCATCTCGACCGTGCGCTCGTGGAACTCGTCGAGCACGACGGCAGCGATCCCCTCGAGGGCGGCGTCGTCGAGCAGCCGGCGCAGCATGATCCCGGTGGTTTCGACGACGAGCCGCGTGTCGCGGCCCACCTTGCCGTCGAACCGCACCTGATAGCCCA
>CAZDTC010000218.1:3119-4531 GCA_964508125.1 uncultured Candidatus Kuenenia sp. | reverse complement strand
TTCGACGCCGCTTCCGGCGGGTTCGACGCCGCTTCCGGTAGATCTGGCGCCGCGTCCGGCCCGCTCGGCGTGCCCAACTTTCCCGCGGCGTGCGTGGCGGCGGTGATGCCGCATGTCGCAGAATCGCGGCGCGACCGCTGCCTCGACATCGGCTGCTCGGTGGGCCGCTCAGCGCTCGAGTTCGCCCGCTCGTTCGCCCACGTCGACGCGATCGACTTCTCGGCCCGGTTCATCCAGGCGGGCGTGCGACTGCAGGCCGGCGACGAGGTGCACTACGAGATCCCGACCGAGGGCGAGCTCACCACGTCGCGGGCGATCTCCCTCGAGCGGCTCGGCCTGATGGACGCGGCATCGCGGGTCGCCTTTTTCCAGGGCGACGCCTGCAATCTCAAATCCATCTTCACCGACTACGACCTCGTGTTCGCCGGCAACCTCGTCGACCGCCTCTACGATCCCGGCCTGTTCCTCGCCGGCATCTCCGCGCGGAGCCGGCCCGGCGGCCTGTTCGCCCTCACGTCCCCCTACACGTGGCTCGAGGAATACACGGAGAAGGCGAAGTGGCTCGGCGGACGCCGCGAGGCGGGTGAGCCGCTCACCTCGTTCGCCGGCCTCTCGCGGGCGCTGGCGGGCACGTTTACGCTCGTGCACCGTGCCGACATCCCGTTCGTGATCCGCGAAACGGCCCGCAAGCACCAGCACTCGATCGCCGAATTGACGATCTGGCGACGATCCTGAGATTCTTTCGGCACTCGCCCGCGCGTTCCCCCGATGCCGCCAGCTCCCTTCGATCCGTGCAAGCAATGGCTCGGCATCGACGCGGTCGATCTCGTCGACCCGCGGCGGGTTCTCGGCCTCGACCCGGGCGAGATCGACCCGGTGGCCGTGCTGCGGGCGGCTGAGGCCAGGCTCGCGCGGCTCCGGGGCATCGAGCCCGGTCCGTTCGCCGTGGCGCGGCGGGCGCTCATGCAGCGGGTCGAGGAGGCCCGCGAGACGGTGCTCCGGGAGATCAGCGCCGCTGCAGGCTTCCCGGCGCCACGGAGTCTTTCGATGCCGCCGCCCCCTGGAGGCGCCGTGCCGCGGCCGGCAACTCCCGCGCCCGTCGTGCCGCGGGTGCCCGTCGTGCCGCCGGCTCCACCGCAGATTCCACCGCCAGCGGCCGCGGCCGGCTGGCCGGAGGAAGACCGGCCCACGAACCCGGCTCCCGCGATCGAGGTCCGTCGCTCAGGCACCTACCGCAAGCGATCGAGTGGCAGCGGCGTGTTGCTGTTCTTGATCGCCGCGCTCGCGGCTGCGGCGGGAGCGCTCTACGCATACAAGTTTCGGCCCGATCTGCTCGGGTTGAAAAAGGTCGCCACTCGCCAGCGGGCGGAGGTGAAGCCAGCCCCACAGCCAGAGCCCGAGCCCCAGCCCGA
>CAZDTC010000218.1:0-3019 GCA_964508125.1 uncultured Candidatus Kuenenia sp. | reverse complement strand
CCCCGGCCCCAGCCCAGCGCGGAGCCGAAGCCCGAGCCCCCTCCTCCACCTCCCGAGCCCACGCCGCCTGAGCCCACGCCGCACGAGAACATCGGGCGCCTGGAATCACTGCTGGGAGATGTGAAGAAGAAACTCCAGGAGGAAGACTTCGCCGCGGCGCAGACTGCCGTCGTGGAGGCTGCTTCCGTCGCGATGTCGAAGCCGTCGCGCGAGCGCGTGGAGCGCTGGGCCGAGCTTGTGACGTTTGCGAAGGGGTTTGAAGGCTACCGGGAAAAGGCCCTGGCAGACGTGACGGCAGGCGACGAATACGACATCGGCGGCAAGAAGGTTGCAATCGTGGAGATCGACGACGAGAAACTGATTTATCGCTTCGCCGGCAAAAACAAGACCACGCCCCGAAATCGCATCCCGGGCGGCATCCTGATGAAGATCGTGACCGAGTGGTTTGATGAAAACCCCGCCAACGACCTCTACATCGGCGCCCATCACGCCACGAAGGAGGAGCCCGACCTTGAAAAGGCCCGGGCGTCCTGGAACCAGGCGCAGGCCCTCGGCGCCGACGCATCGCTGCTGCTCCCGCTGCTCGACGATCCAGTGCTGACGGAGGGTGAGTAGCGGGTGGCGTGGCAAGCGAGACGCTTGCCCCACAGCCTGTCCCACGTGTCACGAGTAGATGGATTCGAGGATCGGCAGGAGGCGGGCTGGGTCGAGTTCCACCGGGTTGCCCCGCATGCTCGCGCCGCCGGAATTTTCCGCCAGCCAGGGAAGCCGGTCGCGCGCGAGGCCCACGGCCGAGAGTCGCTGCGGCACGTCCGCCGCGCGGCAGAGCCGCTCGACGCGCTGCACGAAGGCCGCGGCGAGGGCTCCGTCGTCGCCCTCGGCGGCCGGATCGATCGCGCGCTCGAGCAGCGCGAAATCGCGCTCCGCGGCCGCTGCATTCACCCTGAGCGCCACGGGCAGCATCAGGGCGCAGGCGAGCCCGTGGGGCGTGCCGCACTCGATGCCGAGCGCCGCGGCCACGCCATGGGCCATGCCGAGCCCCGAGTTGGTGAGGGCCACGCCCGACACGAACGCCGCGTGGCTCATGGCGGCGCGGGCCTCGAGGTCGGTCGGGTCGGCGAGCACGCGCGGCAGCGCCGCGAGCGCCCGCGGCAGGGCCTCGAGCACGAGGGCCCGCGGCACGGGACGCGCGAATCGGCAGATGAACGACTCGATGAGTTGCGTGATCGCGTCGAGCCCTGCGGCCGCCGTCGTGCCCCGGTCGCAGCCCGTGCCGAGCGCCGGATCGATGACCACGGCCCGCGGCACCATGAGCGGGCTGCGCATGCTCTTCTTGAACCGCCGACGCGGGCAGGAGATGACGGCGTTGCGGGTCGCCTCCGCGCCAGTGCCCGCCGTCGTCGGCATGGCCACCACGGGCAGCGGCCAGTGGGAAATCGTCCGCGTGCCGACCCCCTCGAGATGATCGACGGCCGCGGCGACGAGGTCCGCGCACGCCGTCACACCGGGATCGACGTTCGTCGCCAGGGCGGCCACAGCCTTCGCGAGGTCGATCGCCGAGCCCCCGCCGACGGCGACGATCACCGCCTCGCTGCGGCCGTCCCGCGGCAGCGCCGCCAGCGCCGCCGCCACCTGCTCGACGGTCGGCTCACCGTGTGCCTCGGCAACGACGAGGGGCTCGACGCCCGCCGCGATCAGGCTCCCTTCCAACTGCGGCCGTGCGGGCGAACCGAGCAGGCTGCGGCGGCCGCCGACAAGCCAGGCCCGCCGGCCGAGCAACCCGACGACCTCGCCGATCTCGGTCATGCGCCCGGCGCCGAAGCGCACGAGCGGAGGCATGGCCAGGTCGTAGGCCAGCCCGCTGCCCGGCGATCGGCGATCCGACGGCATGATCGACACGGTCTCTCGGGGGAAGCGGGCGACGTGGCTACACTCTAGCGGATGTCCATGAGCGTTCCCTCCCTTGAAATTCCCGCTTGCCCCGGCCCCGTGCGCGGCACGATCCGCCCGCCCGGCTCGAAGAGCATCACCAACCGGGCTCTCGTGTGTGCGGCGCTGGCGCGGGGCACGAGCCGGCTCTCCGGCGTGCTCGACAGCCAGGACACCCGCGTCATGGTCGCCGGCCTCGCGGCGCTCGGGGTCCGCGTGGAGGCCGACTGGGATCGTGGGCTCGTGACCGTGCATGGCGCGGGGGGCTCGATCCCCGCGGCCGCCGCGGAGATCGACTGCGCGGCCAGCGGCACGACGATGCGGTTTCTGTCGGCGGTCTGCGCGCTCGGCCACGGCACCTACCGCCTCGACGGCACGGCCCGGATGCGGCAGCGGCCGATCGACGACTTACTCGCGGCCCTGCGGGCCCTCGGCGTGGAGGCCACGGCTGAGAGCCCGGGCGGCTGCCCGCCGGTGACGATCCGGGCGCATGGGCTGGCGGGCGGAAAGGCCGTCGTGCAGGGCGGCACGTCGAGCCAGTTTGCCAGCGGGCTTGCGCTCGCGGCGCCCTGCACCACCGCCGGCCTCGAGATCGAATTTGCGGGGCGGCTCGTCTCACTCCCCTATCTCGAGATGACGCGGCGCGTGATGACGGCGTTCGGTGCGGCGTGCGAGGTCGTGGGGGAGCGAACGTGGCGCATTCCGTCGACCGGCTACACGGCCTGCGATTATCCAATCGAGCCCGACGCCTCGGCAGCCAGTTACTTCTTCGCGGCCGCGGCGATCACCGGAGGCGTCGTGACGGTGGCGGGCCTTTCCCGGCGCAGCATGCAGGGGGATGTCGGGTTTTGCGATGCGCTCGCGCGGATGGGATGCGAGGTCGTCTGGGTCGAGACGGGCGGCGGAGCGATCTCCGTCGGCGGCCGCGCCGCGCACGGGATCGAGATCGACATGAACGCCATCAGCGACACCGTGCCCACGCTCGCGGTCGTGGCGCTGTTCGCAGACGGTCCGACGACGATCCGCAACGTGGCCCACATCCGCGACAAGGAGACCGACCGGATCGGCGACCTGGCCCGCGAGCTTCGCA
>CAZDTC010000217.1:0-4534 GCA_964508125.1 uncultured Candidatus Kuenenia sp. | reverse complement strand
GGCACGATCACCGGCTGCGGCGAGGTGCTCAAAAAGAAGAAGCCGGGGCTCAAGGTCGTGGCCGTCGAGCCGCTCAACAGCCCCGTGATCTCGCAGAAGCTCGCCGGCGAGCCGATCAAGCCGGGCCGCCACACGATCCAGGGAATCGGGGCCGGATTCATTCCCGAGATCCTGAACCTCGACGTGATCGACGAGGTGATCAAGGTCGACGACGAAGACGCGATGGAGACGGCCCGCCAGATGGCGAAGCGCGAAGGCCTGATGTGCGGCATCAGCTGCGGCGCCGCGGCGTGGGGCGCGCTCCAGGTGGCGAAGCGGCCGGAGAACGCCGGCAAGATGATCGTGGTGGTGCTGCCCGACCTCGGTGAACGCTACCTCTCGACGCGGCTGTTTCCGGAATAGGTGGGCAAGCGTCTCGCTTGCCTTGGCAACAGAGACGGTCGCCCCACTACTTTGGCTGCGCAAACAGCCAGTCGAGGACGGCGGGATCGCGGTAGGCCGGCGTCCACGAGTCGTGGCCCACGCCAGGCAGCTCCGAATACTTCGGACAGCCGCCAGCCGCCCGGACGGCCTCGATCATGGACCGCGACCGCTCAACCGGTACGACCTGGTCGGCATCGCCGTGAAAGCACCAGATCGGGAGCTTCGCCAGCCGCGGGGCCGTGGCCTCGTCGCCGCCGCCGCAGATCGGGAGCAGCGCCGCAAACCGCTCCGGCTGCCGGGCGGCCAGGTCCCACGAGCCGTAGCCCCCCATCGACAGACCGGTGAGATAGATCCGGCCGGGATCGACCGGCTCGGCGGCGATCACGGCGTTGAGCGCGGCGATCACGGCGAGCATGTCTGTCGTAGGCGGGCCTTGCGGCGTGCTCTTCTTGTCGGCCCACGAGATGTCGACCCAGCGCTCGTCCCCGCGGCACTGCGGCGCGAGGAGGAAGCAGGGATGCCGCTCGCGGAGCGGAGCCTCGGTCATCCATATGGGCAGGTACTTGAGCTGCTTTTCGTTGTCGCGGCCGCGCTCGCCGGCTCCATGGAGAAACACCACCAGCGGATAGCGTCGCCCCGGCTCGATCGCGGGCGGCGCGAGCAACTGCGAGCGAAACTCGACCGCCTCTCCCGCCTCGGTCACCGTGACGGTGCGTGCGTGGAAGGGAGCCATGTCAGCCCTCGCCCGGGTCGCCGATCGCGAGCTTCACTCGCCGCGGCATTCCCAAGCGGCCGAACATTCCCACCGCGCCTTTCGGCAGCCCGAGAAATTCGAGCCGCTCGAACCACTGCGGCACCTCGGCCGCGAGCTTGCCGACCGCCGTGCCGCGCAGGTCGAGCGACGTGAGCCCCTTGAGCTCCTTGAGCTGGAGGAGCCCCTCGTCGGTGAGCGACCCGCCGGCGAGGTCGAGCACGGCGAGATCCTTGAGCGCGGCGGCATGGAAGCCGAGCAGGATCGCGAACAGATCGTCGGCGGAGGGGCCGTGCAGCCGCACCGTCACGAGCTTGTCGGCCACGCGGCCGAAGTCTTCGCCAAAACTCGTCTCCAGCCAGTCGGCCTCCTCCATCTCCACTTCGCCGCCGCGTTCGATCGTCTCGGTGACGACTTCCTGCTGCTGGGCGTAGGCCTCGATCTTGGAGGCCAGCCACTCGAGCTTGCCCGCCTTGAACTTCACGTAGTCGTTGGCGTCTTCGAAGGCCTTCTGAATCCGCAGGAAGGCCGCCGGATCGCCCCCGCGGTCGGGATGGGCCGTGCGGACCTTGGCGAGGTAGGCCTGCTTCACGTCCTCGAGCGTCACCGGGGGCAGGAGCCCGAGGATCGACAGGCACTCGGGCTGAGCGGACTTGGCGGGCTTGGGGCCGGAGGGTGGCATGGCGAGAGCCTAGTCCAACGGCGGGTAATTTGCCACGGTTTCCCCCGTGGGAATCCCTTGCCCTGGCGCCGGCGATTCCCTACCTTCCCCGCTCCGGGATGGCCAAGGAGGGCTTTTCGATGCAGTGGCTCGGTCGCATTCTCGCCCGCGTGCGCGCGGGTTTCGCGCCGCGGGGTTCGCTGCGCGAGGTGGCCGCGGTCGTGGGGATCGTGGTGGCGTGCCTGGCGTGGCGGCTCATGGCCGGCGGCGCACCTGCCGACGCTGCTCCCAAGCAGCCCGCCCTTGCCGCGAAGCCTGGCGAACCTGCCGCACCGGCGTCGCCGCCCGACAAGCTGATGGCGATGGTCAACGGCGTGGAGATCGGCGAACGGGCGCTTGCAGAGGAATGCGCTGCCCGCCACGGGGCGGCGGTGCTCGAGACGCTCGTCAACAGGGCGATCATCGAGCAGGCCTGCCAGCGGGCGGGAGTGGCGGTGACGAAGGCCGACGTCGACGCGGAGATCGACGCCATGTCGCGCCGCTTCAGCGTGCCGCGAGACAAGTGGATCGAGCTCATCCAGCAGGAGCGCGGCGTGTCGCCCAAGCAGTACGCCGACGAGATCGTGTGGCCGATGCTGGCCCTGCGGCGACTCGCGCATGCGAGCATAGAGCCCACGCCCGACGAGGTGCAGAAAGCGTTCGAGAACCAATTCGGCTCGTCGGTGAAAGCCCGGATCCTGGTCGTGAAGTCGCGGCCGGAGGCGGAGCGGCTGCGGGCGAAGGCGGCGGCCGCCCCCGACGAGTTTGGGGCTCTGGCCCGGCAGCATTCCGTCGATGTCGGCAGCGCCAGCGCCAACGGTTGGGTGCAGCCGATCCGTCGGCATTCCGGCGAGCCGACATTCGAGACGATCGTGTTCGGCCTCGGGCCCGGCGAGATCTCGCCGGTGGCTCAGGTGGCCGATCAGTTCATCATCGTGAAGTGCGAGGGGAAACTGCCCGCCGCCGATGTGAAGTTCGACGACGTTCGTCAGCGGCTTGCAGAGGAACTGCGCGAGAAGAAGAGCCGTGCCGCGTCGAACGAGGTCTTTCGAAGGATGCAGGCGGGCGCCACGATCGAAAATGTGATGAGTGATCCGGCGAAGGCCGCGGCCCGGCCGGGGGTGGCGGCGACTGTGAACGGGCAGCCGATACCACGCGAGACGGTGCAGGCGGCGTGCCTCGAGCGGCACGGAGCCGATGTGCTCGAGGTGCTGATCACGCGGGCCCTGCTCCAGCAGGCGCTCGAGCGTGCCCGGCAGCAGGTGGCCCAGGCCGACATCGACGCCGAGATCGCGCGAGCCGCCGACCTGATGGGCTTCCGCAACCCCGACGGTACGGTCGACACCGCCGCCTGGCTCGAGCGGGTGACCCGTGAGCAGAAGATCCCGATCCGCCATTACCTCGAAGACATCGTGCATCCGACCGTGGCCCTCAAGAAGCTCGTGGGCAAGGTGGCGGTGACGCAGGAAGACCTCGACAAGGCGTTTGCAGCGACCTTCGGCCCGCGGGCCCGCTGCCGTGTGATCGTGCTCGACAGTCAGCGCCGGGCACAGGAGGTGTGGCAGCTCGCCCGGCAGAACCCCACGGCCGAGACGATCGGCGAGCTCGCGGAAAAATACTCCGTCGATCCCACGAGCCGCACACTCCGCGGCGAGGTGCCGCCGATCCAGCGGCACGGCGGCCAGCCCGCGCTCGAGAGGGAGGCGTTCGCCCTCGGGGCCGGCGAGCTCTCCGGCGTGGTTCAGATCGCCGACCGGTTCCTCGTGCTGTTCTGCGAGGGCTACACCGAGCCGGCGAAGGTCGACTTCGCCGAGGTGCGAGACGAACTCTACAACGACATCTTCGAGAAGAAGCAGCGGATCGAGATGGCCCGCCACTTCTCCCATCTCCGTGAAACGGCCACGATCGACAACTTCCTCGCCGGCACGAGCCAGTCCCCACCAGAGTCGGGCCAGGCCCGCTCCGCGGCGATTCCACCGAGCACGATCTCCCAACGCGAAACCGACGAACTCGCGGCCCCGCGGGCCGGGAGCCGGAGGTCCACCCCCGCGGCGGGCGTGGTGCCCACGTCGCTCGACACCCCGGCCGGACCGGCGACTCCGCAGGGCCGGTAGCGACGGGGCGCGGTGGGGCGGTAGAATTCGCGTCCCACTCCGGACCTCGTCGATGACGCAGCCTTCAGACCCGCTCGCCGCGCAGCCGCATGTTCCCGATCCGACGGAGACCGCCGACGGGCCGGCCGAGGGCGAGAAGCCGTTCGAGTTCCGTGTTGCCGACCGGATCTCGCAATTGCCACCCTATCTCTTCGCGCGGATCAACCAGGCCACCTACCAGCGGCGCCGGGCCGGCCACGACATCATCGACATGAGCATGGGGAACCCCTCGGATCCCCCGGCCCAGCGTGTGATCGACAAGCTTGCCGAGGCGGCCAACGACCCGCGAAACCACGGCTACGCCCCGGCGCTCGGGATCATGAGCCTGCGGCGGGAGGTGGCTTCGCGGTACCTGAAGAAGTGGGGCGTGCGGCTCGATCCCGAGACGGAAGTGATCTCCACGCTCGGCTCGAAGGAGGGCTTCGGCCACCTCTGCCTCGCGATCATCGGGCCGGGCGACAGCGCGATCGTGCCCGCGCCCTCCTATCCGGCCCACGTCTATGGCGT
>CAZDTC010000216.1:0-4534 GCA_964508125.1 uncultured Candidatus Kuenenia sp. | reverse complement strand
GTGCTGGGCCGGCACGTGCAGGTAGTGGCACACCTGCGGGATGTCGCGGACGGCCGCGATCAGGTCGGGCGTCATGTCGCGCGGGTAGTTCGTCACGAACTTGATCCGGTCGAGGCCATCGATGCCCGCCAGCAGCGCGAGGAGATCTGAGAGGCGGTGCGTGCGGCCGCCGTCGGTCCAGCGGTAGCTGTTCACCGTCTGGCCGATGAGCGTGATCTCGCGGCAGCCCTCGGCGACGAGCTTCCGGGCCTCGGCGTGGATCGTGTCGGGGGCGCGGGCCTGCTCGGGGCCGCGCACGTGCGGCACCACGCAGAATGCACAAAACTTGTCGCAACCTGTCTGCGTGCGCACGAACGCCTGGAACGGCGTGGGCCGCATTCCGGGGTCGCGGTCGGGATCGTAGCTCTCGAAACTGCGGGCGATCTCGTCGCGGCTCTTGCCCTTGCGATCGAAGCTGACTTCGAGCTGCGGGCCCGCGCCCGCCTGGATCGCCTCCACGAGCCGGGGCACCTGGTGGAGCTGGCCCGGGCCCACCACGAGGTCGACCCACGGCGCCCGCGAGCGCACGAGCGACTGGTCTTTCTGCGCCATGCAGCCGAGCACGCCCACGATCAGTCCCGGCCGCTTCTCCTTCTCGAGCCGCACGCGGCCGAGGGCCGAGTAGATCTTGTCTTCGGCGTGCTGGCGGACGGAGCACGTGTTGTAGAACACGGCGTCGGCCTCGCCCTGCGTGGCCGCCATCTCCCAGCCCTGCCGGCGCAAGGCCGCCACCACGAGCTCGCTGTCGAGCACGTTCATCTGGCAACCGACGGTTTCAATCCAGAGCCGCTTCATGATGGCCGCGATTGTACCTGCGGCGCGGCGGCGGCGAATCGCATGCCGGGCTGGATGGGATGGCCACGGAGGAATTCCGCCGCGGTCATGCCCCGCCGGCCCTCGGGCACGAGCCGCCGGATGATGAGCGCACTTCCGTCGCCGCAGGCCACCACGATCCCCGCGTCGCCGGCCGCCAGGATCGTGCCCGGGGCGGCGTCGGCAGCGGCGGCGGCGTGGTCGGAATCCACCGCCACGTCCTCGAGAACGAGCCGCAGCGGATCGCCGCCGGAGCGGGTGAGGAACGCGGTGGTGCGCGGCCAGGGCTCGAGGGCCCGCCGCATCCGCTCGATCCGCACGGCCGGCTGCGACCAGTCGACGACCCCGTCGGCCTTGGAGAGCCGCGGAGCCTTCGTAGCCTTGCCCGCATCCTGCGGCACGCCGATCTCGAGTGGCTCTCCCGGCTTCCAGAAGGCCCGCGCCGCGTCGAGCCGCTCGATCGCCTCGAGCGTGGCCCCGGCGCCGAGGTCGGCCAGATGGGCCTCGAGCGCGGGCGCCGTGTCGCCCGGATAGATCGGCGCCGCCCGGGTCACGATCACGGCCCCCGCGTCGAGCGCCGGCGTCATGTGGATCACGCTCACGCCCGTGATCGGGTCGCCCGCGAGGATCGCCCACTGGACCGGCGCCGCGCCGCGGTGCCGCGGGAGGAGCGAGCCGTGGAGGTTGATGCCGCCGAGCGGGGCGATGCCGAGGACGCGGGGCGCGAGGATCTGGCCGTAGTCGCACACCACAAGCAGGTCGGGAGCCAGCCCGGCGACGGCGGCGATGGCGTCGTCGTCGTTGATGCGTTCGGGATCGAGCACGGGCACGCCGGCGGCGGTGGCGGCGGCGCGCATCGGATTTGGGGGCGGGCGGCGACCAGGGGCGGCCCGATCGGGGCGGGTCACCACGGCAAGGAGCTTGTGGTGCGAGTGCACGAGAGCCTCGAACATCGGCACGGCGAACGGCCCCGTGCCCATCACGACGAGCCGCAGCGGCTGAAGCGCCGTCATGCCCGCTCAGGCGTTGCCGCACCGCTCCGCTTCGAGGCGATCGAGCCGCGCGAGAAGATCGTCGCTCTTGGGCAGTTCGCCGCGCGACTGCTTGCCTGCGAACACGTCGCGAAACGTGTCGAGCGACCGGCGGGCCTCGAGCGCCGCCGCCTCGGGAAGGCGGTCGGTGAACAGCCGGCCCTCCAGATGGTCGAATTCGTGTTGCACCACGCGGGCGAGCAGGCCGTCGAGATCCTCCTCGAACGGCTGCCCCTCGAGCGTCCACGCCTTGACGACCACCTGTTCCGGCCGCCGCACATCCATCCGCAGGCCCGGCAGGCTGAGGCACCCCTCCTCCTGCACGGCATTGCCGCGCGGGCGCGAGAGCGACGGATTGATGAACACGAGCTCCTCGCCGGCATCGGGCCTGGCCTCGAGGTTCACGATGAACAGCCGGTAGGGGAGGGCCACCTGGTTGGCCGCGAGGCCGATGCCGCCCGCGGTGTACATGATGTCGAACATCTGCTCGACTGCGTCGTGGATCGCATCGTCGATCCGGACGAGCGGCCGCGTGCGGCGGAGGAGCGCCGGATGCGGGTATTCGACGAGTTCCAGGCGGCCGATCTCGGGCGAGTCGACGGGCGTGCTCATACGGAAAGTCTTACCATATTCGGGCATGGGTTCCTCCCTCGACAGTCCGACTCCCGGTGAATCCCCCGCCATGCCCCGAACCGGAGCCTGGCTCGACCCCGCCGTGATCGCCGCGACGTGTGGCTGGCTGGGCCGGATTCCATTCGCCCCGGGAACGTTCGGCGCTGCGGCGGGCATTTTTTTGTCGCTCGCGCTTGCGCGCTCGGGGCTGCCACTCGCGGCCGAGGCGGCCGTCGTCGTCGCGCTCAACGCCGTGGGCATCCCGCTCTGCACGGCGGCGGCCCTGCGGCTCGGCCGGGGCTCCGACCCGGGAGCGATCGTCTACGACGAGTTTGCGAGCGTGCCGCTGGGCCTGCTCGCCCTGCCCGTCGCGGTCCGCGGCGAGTGGCCCGGCGCCGCGGCGATCCTCGGCGTGGCGTTCCTGCTCCACCGCGCGTTTGACATCGCGAAGCCCTTTCCCTGCCGCCGGCTGGAGCGGCTTCCCGCCGGCCTCGGTATCATGGCCGACGATTGGGGCGCGGCGGCCTGGATGGCGGTCGCACTGACGGCCGGCCGATGGTGCGGCTGGCTCTGAACGATATCAGGCCTCGGATGCGTCTGCTCGTCATCGATCACGGTTGCTGCGATCCGCCCGCCACGCGGGCGCACGCCCTGCGGGAGGCGCTCCGCCCGCTCGGTGTGCACGCCGTCGCGTGCGGGCCGAGTTCCACGCCGGGGCTCGCGGAACAGCCACGCGGGCTGTGCGGCATCCACCTCCACGACATCGCCGCCGCGAACCACCGGTTGCTCGCCGCCGTCCGCGACGGCTCGGCGGCCGCGTTCATCGCCGCGACCGGCGGCTTGTCGCCGAGCCTGCTCGGCCTGACCCGGGAGACGGCCAGACAGGCGATTGCCGAGGCGGTGGATACGGTCGATCCGGAGGCGATCTTCGTGCTCCACGCCGGCATCCTTGCCCACCTCGCCATCGAGACGGGCGTGCCCCTGGCGCTCCATGTGGCAGCAGACGACCTCGACGCCACTCGCAATTCAGACCTCCTCAGGGAACTCGTGGCGGCAACGCTCGGCTCGGCGGACAGCATGATCGCCGCTGACGATGAGACGGCCCGGCGGCTCGCCGCCGACTGGATCGACGAGCCGGCGGCCGCCGCCTGCGAAACCTGGCCCGCGACGCCCGACGCGGCCGAACGCATCCTCGCCGCCTGCCGCCGCGCGGTGGCGCGACGCGGGTAGTGCTGTGGGGCACGTGGGGCAAGCGTCTCGCTTGCCGGGAGTTGAGGCCGTTTTGGCGACCGGGACGGTCGCCCCACTACGCGCCCACCGCCAGCCGCAGCGCCACCGTGCACGCCGCCTCGAAGGCCTCGAGGTCGAGCTTCTCGTGCGTGGTGTGGATCTCCATCTGGCCGCAGCCGAGCGTGACGGTGGGGATGCCGTTGGCCGCCATCCAGTTGGCGTCGAGGCCGCCGTTCGAAATCTCGAGCCGCGGCACGAGGCCGATCGCCTGCACCGCCTCCCGCGCCGCCACCACGCAGGGCTCGTCGTCGTCGAGCCGGAAGGCCTCGTAGTCGAGCCGGCCTACGATCGTCACCTTCCCCGTCTTGCCGTCCACGCTCTTGATCCGCTTTGCCGCATCCTTGAACGCCGTTTCGATCGCCTTCACGATCCGGTTGCGAAAGGCGGGGTCGTGTCCGCGGGCCTCCGCCTTGAGCGCGGCCGACTCGGCGACCACGTTGGTGGCCGAGCCGCCCTGGATCGTGCCCACGTTGCTCGTGCCGCGCTTGCCCCCCTTCTCCACGAGCCCGTGCCAGCCGTCGTTCACGAGCGATGCGATCGCCAGCGACGCGATCGCCACGGCCGACACGCCCTTCTCCGGTGCCACGCCCGCATGGCTCGGCGCCCCCTCGATCTTGATGTCGAGCCGGTGGCCGCCGGTGGCGCCGATGTTGATCTTCTCCACGGCCCCGCCGTCGAAGTTGAAGGCCAGCTTCGGCCGGCCGAGGTCGGCCGCCTTCACGAACCGGGCGCCGTACAGGCCGACCTCC
>CAZDTC010000215.1:1169-4561 GCA_964508125.1 uncultured Candidatus Kuenenia sp. | reverse complement strand
GGAGAGATAGACGTTGAACACGTTCTCCCAGAGTTTTTTGCCGGTCGCGGCGTCGAGGCAGAGCACCTTCTCCGCCTCCTCCTGCGAGCCGGGCTTGTGGCGGACGAGCGTGAACAGTTTTCCGCCCATGATCACGGGCGTGGAGATGCCTCCGGCCTCGTCATTCTTCCAGAGCACATTGGTGCCCTTCTCGGGATCGAACGACGTGATGAGCGCCGGCCCGGCGTAGTGGCGATTCTGATTCGGCCCGCGCCAGTCGGGCCAGTCGGCCGCCCGGGCCGTCACCGGCAGGAGAGCGGCGCACGCCGCGAGAAAGACTCGCATGGCCACGGTATTCACCCCTAGTTTGTGATGCCTTCGGCCGCCGCGTCGGTCGGGAGTTTGGGATCGACAAGGCCGCGGGCGCCCCGCCCCTGCTGCAGACGGTCGGCCGTGTCGGCGCGGATGCTTTCAATATCGGCGTCGCCCCAACGGCGGCGGGCTGCGAGGTCGGGAGACGCAAGCGGCCGCACCACCCGCATCCCGACTCCAAGCGCCGGTTCCTCGGTGTACCACCACGGGCTCTTTGGAAGATTTGGATCGACGTCCTTCCAGGGCAGGTCTTCCGAGCCGCGCCGGGCTGCACTGCGGCATTGCGCGGGCTCGTCGTAGTAGGCACCGCCGCGAACGATCCGTGGCGAGAGCCGCTCGGGCCACACGGCCGCCGCGGCCGCCGGCACCGGCTGCGGAAGCGCCGCCTGGCGGGCGTAGCCGCCGGACACCAACTCATCGAGCACCCACTCGGCCACATTGCCGTGCATGTCGTGGAGGCCGAAGGCATTGGGCTCCTTCTCTCCCACCGGATGCGTTGTCTCGTCGGAGGTGTCGGCGAACCACGCGGCCGCCTCGAGCGCGGCCGCGTCGGCACCCGTGTTCCACGGCGTCGTCGTGCCGGCGCGACAGGCGTATTCCCACTCGGCCTCCGTCGGCAGCCGGTAGAACCTCGCGGTGAGACCGCTCAGCCACTTCGTGTATTGGCGGGCGGCGAACTGCGTCATCGTCACGGCCGGAAGGAGTGGATCTTCGCCGTTGGTGAACGTGGTGGTCGGATCGTAGAGATTCGACGGCGCCGTCACGGCGTCGGCCTCGTTTTCGGGGGTGACCTTCCGCATGTTGGCCGATTCGAGCGCCTTGAAGAGATCGCAGGCCGACATGTAGGCCTTGTATTCGCCCCACGACACCTCGCAGCTTCCCATCCAGAAAGGCTCGATCACCGCGTCGAACTGCGGCCCCTCGTCGGACGATCGCCCCGCCTCCCCATCGGGGCTGCCGATGCGCACCGTGCCACCCGGCACCGGCACCATCCGAAACGCGACTTCCGTGCCCGGGATCGTCTCCTCGTAGGGCACCATCCAGCCGCCCTTCACCTTCACGGCCGGCCCATCTCCCGCGGGCCGCTCCTCGCCGGCCACGAATCCCGGCTGCGTGGCGGGCGCGGTCGCCGTCTCGACCGCGTGGGCCGTCGCAGGGAGCACGAGGCACGACAGGAAAACAACGAGCGCGAGGCGGAGGAGTGTCATGGGCGGGGTTCCACGGGCGGGCGCAGGCGAGGCGGGCAGTGGCGCGACGAGACCGCTAAAGTGTACCTTGTCGTAGCGTCACTGCCCACAAACCGGGCCCCTTTCATGGCCGCTCCCAAACCCACGAAATCCGCACCGTCAAAGCCCGCCGGCAAGGCCAAGGCCGACGCTGCGCCCACCGAGAAGGTGATCGCGGAGAACCGCAAGGCGCGGCACGAATACGAGATCGTCGACACGCTCGAGTGCGGGATCGCACTTGTGGGCAGCGAAGTGAAGAGCCTGCGGGCCGGGAAGATGTCGCTCGACGAGGCGTACGGGCGGGTCGATGCCGCGGAGGTGTGGCTGATCGGCTCAGATATCCCCGAATACGAAAAGGCCAACCGGCTCAACCATCAGCCGAAGCGGCCCCGCAAACTGCTGCTCCATCGTCGCGAGATCAAGAAGTTCGCCAGCCTGGCCTACGAGAAGGGGCTCACGCTCGTGCCACTGAAGATGTATTTCAAGAACGGCCGCGTGAAGGTCCTGATGGGGATCGGCCGCGGTCGCAAGCTCCACGACAAGCGTGAGAAGCTCAAGGCGGCCAGCGCCCGTCGCGATATTGAAACCGCCCTCCGAGGCAGAGGCCGCGGAGGGCGGTGAAAGCGTCGCTGGCGTGAACGGACGAGGCCTCAGGCCTCGCTGGCGCCGACGAGGTTGGAGGACGACTCGGTCGAGTCTTCCGGATGCCACAGCGGCATGCCCCGCTGAATTCGTTCGGCGAGGATGTCGAGCTTCTGCTTCGAGCCGGCGGGGGCGGTGGTGGGGACGAACTCGGGCGTGGTGTGCGGCTCGAAATTCTCGTCGTGACCGTACAGTTCAATGATCTCGAATACGTTGCGGATGCGGGCCATCGGAACGAAACAACTCCTGTCGTGCAAAGGTGAAAGGTTCACCCGTCGAGGCGATCGGCCAGTCCGATGCCTCCGGGATTGAATATTCTGTCGTCGATTCAACATGCGTGTCCGACGGGCGTGAGGCCGAGGGCCGGCCGAGCCGCCGTGCAATCCGCTGGTGGGACGGCCGCCGTTGGCCGCTGCGGGCACATCGAAAGGAACGACGCCATTATGGACGCGCGCTTGCGCGAGTCAAACATTTGGTCGTGGCCCTTGAAAATCGGGATTTCGAGCCCCGACTCGTCCCGCACAACCGGCGCCGCTTCGCGCGGCTACTGGCCCGGCGCCCCGGGGGGCAGCGCGATCTCGATCTCGCCCGGCGGGGGGGCAGCGGGCGTGGCGGGAGTCGCCGCGGCTCGAGTTGGATCGAATTTTGGCGTGTCGGTGCCGGTACGAGCCTCGAGATCGGCCGTGAGATGCACGTGATCGGCGCCACCGGCGGGCCGCAGTTCGAGGAGCGTCACACCCCACTCAGTCCCGAGTTTTTTGCCTTCCACCACCACCGTGCCGGCGCCCTTCGGGCCCCGGGCCTCGAACTGGATCGCCGCGATGCCGTCGGTCTCGTTGGCGCGGCCGGTGATCGCGGGGCTGAACTCGACGGGCGCCCCGAGCACCGCAGCCACGCGGTCGTTTCGCGAGACCTCCTCCTTGGCGGTGCCGACGAGCGGATGGCTCGCGAGCCGGCCGCAGCCTGCGACCAGAACGGGCCCGAAGACGAGCCCCAACACGATGCCGATAAAGCGAAACCGTTCGCGAACCATGCCACGTTCCTCCTGAACGAATCGAAACGATCCAAGCGAGCCGTCAGCCCTTGGCGTCGTGGGCCCGGCACCAGGCGATTTTTTCGGCCGTCGTCGTGGGCAGCGGGCCGCCGGCGGCCGGCTTCGCCTTGGGGGCGACG
>CAZDTC010000215.1:0-1069 GCA_964508125.1 uncultured Candidatus Kuenenia sp. | reverse complement strand
GGCGGCTTCGGGGCCGGCTTCGGCACGATCTTCAGCGCGGCCGGGTCGATGTCGTACCACCCGACGTTGTTGTATTGGTCGAACTCGACCAGGCAGCGGCCGTTCATGTTGACGGTCTTCACCTGGCCCGTCGTCTTGGCGAATCGGGCGAGTTCCGGTGCGGACGAGTTGATCACGACGTACTTGTCGGTCCAGTCGGCCTTGAGCCGCTCGATCACGTCGAACATGCGGATATGCCCAGCTGCGGATGTGTCCAGGAGGGACGGGTCGAACCCCCGTGAATCTGATCGATCGGCGGGGTGATCGCAAGATGCGGTCACTTGCCCGGGGGCGGCGGCCCGTCGATCCGCGCTTCGCCGAGCGTCCGGACGCCTTCGGGCCCCAGTTCATACCCCCACTCGACCGTTGCGGGCGGCCGGACGGCACCGGCGGCGGGCTCGATGCGGACGATCCCCGTGGGGCTTGCGTACGTGGATCCGAGCCATCCCGGAGGCTCCGTCACGCGGCAGGCGAATTCAAACCGGACGCTGTCCGCCCGGCCCGGGGCAGGGCCGATGCTCGCCGAAAAGTGCGACCGCCCGGCGAGGCCCACGCCGAGGAGCGCCGGGCCGTGCGGCCCCTCGAGCCGTGAGAGTTCCACGAGCACCGGTGAGGCCGGCCAGCGCGGGTCGCCCTCCGGGGCCACCGGCCCTTCGATCGACCGCCACGCCGTGCCGTCCGGAAACAGGATCTCGCGCGTCCAACGGTCGTGCTGCCAGGTGAACCGCACCATCGTGCGGCCGAGCATGAGCGAGACGGGAGCGCGGAGGGCGGATGCAGACATCGGGAGGTAGCATACGGTCGCCTCACCCACCCGCCCACGGAGCCTGTCAGTGGAACCGCGTCGCTCGCTCGGCTGGCCGATCCTCCTCGGCGTGGTGCTGATCGGGTCGATTCTCGCGCTCGGCGTGGGCTGGGTGCTCGTGAGCATCGCCGCGGCCCTCGGTTCGAAGAACGCCGCATTCTACTGGGCGATCCTGGGCGTGGGCGTGGCCCTGCTCGTGCTCGTGCTCGTGGGGGTGATCGTGTA
>CAZDTC010000214.1:0-4590 GCA_964508125.1 uncultured Candidatus Kuenenia sp. | reverse complement strand
GTCGTCGGCCGGCCGAATGTCGGCAAGTCGAGCCTGTTCAACTGGCTCGTCGGCAAGCGCATCGCCATCGAGGATCCGACCGCGGGCGTGACCCGTGACCGGCTCGTGCAGCGGATCGAACTCGACGGGCGGATCGTCGACCTCGTCGACACCGGTGGAATGGGTTTCGACGACCCGGACGGCCTCACGAGGCAGATCGACGCCCAGATCGAGTCGGGGCTGGCGGAAGCGGCGCTCGTCGTGCTCGTGGTCGAGGTGCGAAGCGGTCTGCTGCCGGCCGACCGCGACGTGGCGGCAAGGCTGCGGAAAAGCGGGGCGACCGTGCTGCTCGTGGCAAACAAGGCCGACGACCCGAAGTTCGACGTCCAGGCCCACGAGTTCGACACCCTCGGGTTTGGCGAGCCGCTCGTCGTGAGCGTACGGCAGAATCGTCATCGCGACGAACTCGTGGAAGCGATCGTCGAGAGATTGCCCGAGGCGTGGCCGGAGGAGACGGAGCAGGCCGAGCTACCGGAGATGAAGCTCGCGATCGTGGGACGGCGGAACGTGGGCAAAAGCACGTTCGTGAATGCGTTGGCCCACGAGGAGCGGGTGATCACGAGCCCCGTCGCCGGCACCACCCGCGACAGCGTCGACGTGCGGTTCGAGGTCGACGGCCACTCGTTCCTGGCGATCGACACGCCGGGGCTGCGGCGGGCGAAGAGCCGCAAGAGCGACATCGATTTCTACTCCACGCACCGCGCCCAGCGGAGCATCCGCCGGGCTGATGTCGTGCTTTTGTTCTTCGACGCCTCCGAGCCGATCGGCAAGGTCGACAAGCAACTCGCCGACACGATGCACGAGGAGTCGAAGCCGGTGGTGCTCGTCGTCAACAAGTGGGATCTCTACGCGGGGGGTGTGCAGCAGAAGGAGTGGGTTGAATACCTCCGCGAGACCTTTCGCACGATGCCGTGGGCGCCGATCGAGTTCGTGACGGCGACGAAAGGCCGCAACGTCAAGGCCGTGGTCGACACGGCGCAGCGGCTGTTCCGGCAGAGCCGCACGCGCGTGCCGACGGCGAAGCTGAATTCGATCGTGCGGGCAGCGATCGAGGCCAATCAGCCCCCGGCCGATCCCCGAGGAAGGCCCGTGCGGATCTTCTACGCCACCCAGGTGGAAACCGCACCGCCCACGATCGTGCTCTCGACGAGTGCGCCCAAGAGTGTCTCGGAGCCCTACCGCCGCTATCTGCTCGGCGTACTCCGCAAGCAGACGCCCTTCCACGAGGTGCCGATCAAACTCCTCGTCCGCGGTCGCACCTCCGAACCCCCCGAGTAGGACAGGCTCGTGCCTGTCCCGCAGGCGGTGGTTTTCAGTGCGTGCGTCGGCAGGGTATTCTGACCCGCCTGGAGTCCGTTCCACACGAGCCACATCGGAGACCTTCCCATGAATCCCGCCCACCTCTCCCGCCGCGATGCGATTTGGACCGCTGGAGCGATCGCAGGCACCGTCGCCGCGCTGCCTGCCGTGCACGGCCAGTCGCCCTCGAGCGACGTGATCCGGATCGGCCTGATCGGTGCGGGCGGACGTGGCACCGGTGCCCTGCAGCAGACGCTGTCGGTGCCCGGGTCGAACGTGAAGTTGACGGCTGTGGCCGACGCCTTCGACGAGCGAATCAAGGGTGCCCTCAAGGCCGTCGAGGGGATGAAGGAGAAGCTCGATTGCCCCGAAGACCGCCAATTCAAGGGGCTCGACGGTTGGCGGAAAGTGCTCGACCACTGCGACCTCGTAATCCTGGCGACGCCGCCCGGATTCCGACCCTTCCACTTCGAAGAAGCGGTCAAGGCCGGCAAGCATGTGTTCATGGAGAAGCCGGTGTGCGTCGATGCATTCGGCGCGCAACTTTGTCTCGCAGCCGCCAAGATGGCCGACGAAAAGAAACTGAAGGTGGTGGTCGGCCTGCAGCGGCGCTACGACCAGAAGTATCGCGACACGATCCGAAAGATCCGGGAGGGGCTGGCGGGCGACATCGTCGGCGGCCAGGTGTATTGGAACGGCACTCGACCATGGTTTCGTACCCGCAAGCCGGATACCAGTGAACTGCAATACCAGATCGATAATTGGTACCACTTCAACTGGCTTTCCGGCGACCACATCGTGGAGCAGCACGTCCACAACATCGACATTGCCAACTGGTTGCTCGAGCGCCTGCCCGAGAGCGCCTATGGTGTGGGTGGTCAACAGGACCGAAAACCCGGGCAGTCGAGCGAGATCTACGACCACCATGCGGTCAATTTCGTCTATCCGGGTGGCGTGCGGATCGCGAGCCAGTGCCGGCAGTTCCCCGGCGGCGACGGCCGGGTGACCGAGGAATTCCAGGGCACGAAGGGCTACGTGAAGATCGGCGAGATCACCGACTACAAGGGGAACGTGCTCTGGAAGTTCGACGGGAAGAGCGACAACCCCTATCAGGTCGAGCACGATGAACTCCACGACGCCATCCGCAACGATAAGCCGCTTAACAACGCCGTGTACGGCACGACGTCGAGTTTCTCGGCCGTGCTCGCGCGGACGGCCACCTACACCGGCAAGCAGTGGGGCTACGACGAGCTTCTGGCGACCGGCTTCCGTACGATGCCCGAAACGTTGACGTGGGAGACGGTTCCACCGGTCGTGCCCGACAAGGACGGCAACTACCCGCTGCCCATGCCGGCGACCTATAAGGTCGAGGCTCCAAAAAAAGCCACTGCCTGATGATCGTCGGCGTTCCGAAGGAGACGAAGAAGGACGAATACCGCGTCTCGATGCTGCCGGTGGGCGTCGAGGAGTTGGTGCGTGCCGGCCATCGGGTGCTCGTGCAGCATTCGGCGGGCGCGGGCTCCGGGCTGCCCGACGACGCCTACGCCGCCTGCGGTGCGACGCTGATCGAGTCGGCGGCCGAGGTCTTCGGGGCAGCCGACCTCGTGGTGAAGGTGAAGGAGCCGCAGCCGCCCGAGCTCGCGTTGCTCCGCCGCGACCAGGCGCTGTTCACCTACCTGCATTTGGCCGCCGACCGGGCGCTCACCGAAGGCTTTCTCGCGACGGGGGCGACAGGGCTGGCCTATGAGACGCTTCGCGATGACCGGGGCCGGCTGCCACTCCTCGTGCCGATGAGCGAAGTCGCCGGCCGGATGAGCATCCAGGAAGGGGCAAAGTATCTGGAGCGGCCGCAGATGGGTCGGGGCATCCTCCTCGGGGGCGTGCCTGGCGTGGCCCCCGCCAACGTGCTCGTGCTCGGCGCCGGCACGGTGGGCGCGAACGCCGCCAAGGTGGCCGCCGGCTTCGGGGCCAACATCGCGCTCCTCGACACGAATCTCGAGCGACTGCGCTATCTCGACGATGTCACTCCGCCGAACATCGACTGTCTCTATTCCGACCGCCACACGATCCGCGAGCGGCTCGGTTGGGCCGACCTCGTGATCGGCAGCGTGCTCATACCAGGAGCCCGGGCCCCACATCTCGTATCGCGAGAGGATCTCGCCCTCATGAAGCCCGGAGCGGTGATCATCGACGTCGCGATCGACCAGGGAGGCTGCGTGGCGACGAGCAGGCCAACGACGCACGCGGCGCCGACGTTCGTGGTGGACGAGGTTGTGCACTACTGCGTCACGAACATGCCGGGGGCTGTCGGCCGAACGAGCACGTACGCGCTCTGCAACGCGACGCTCCCTTATGTGATGCAATTGGCGGCCGGCGTCGATGCCGCGATCCAGTCGAGCCCGGCGATGCGGTCGGCCGTGAACGTGTACCGAGGCCGGCTCGTGCAGCGGGCGGTGGCGGATGCATTTGGCATGCGGTGCGAGGCGTTGCCGTGAGCGTTCCGGTCTCCGTACGCTGGACGGGTGGCGCTGCCGGCCACCTCGACATCCTCGATCAGACGCTGTTGCCCGGGCAGCTCGCCTGGGTGCCGTGTCGCGACGTCGACACGGTTGTCGCGGCGATCAAGAGCCTGCGGGTGCGCGGGGCTCCGGCGATCGGCATCGCGGGCGCCTACGGGCTCGTCGTGGCGGCCGGCGAGGCGGTGCGGGCGGAATTGCCGCCCGCGCAGGCACGGGCCCATGTGCTGGCCCGCGGTGAGGAACTCGCGTCGGCCCGGCCCACGGCGGTGAATCTGCGCTGGGCCGTGGAACGGTCGCTCGGAAGACTCGCGGCAATCTCGGCGGATGTTTCGGCCGAAGCACTTGCCGAAACACTGCTGGCCGAGGCGCGGGCGATCCACGATGAAGACCGCCAGCTTTGCGCCGCGATCGGTCGCCACGGCGCAGCCGTGCTTCCGGCCGGCAACATCCTCACGCACTGCAATACGGGAGCCCTCGCCACCGGCGGCGACGGCACGGCGCTGGGCGTGATCACGGCGGCCTGGGATGCAGGCCGACGGTTCGAAGTCTTCGCCGACGAGACGCGGCCCCTCTTCCAGGGCGCCCGGCTCACCGCCTGGGAACTCGTCGAGCGCGGCATCCCGGTGACCGTCCTTGTTGACGCGGCGGCCGGCCACCTCCTCGCCACCGGCCGGATCGCCGCCTGCATCGTCGGTGCCGACCGAATCACCGCCAACGGTGACACGGCCAACAA
>CAZDTC010000213.1:0-4636 GCA_964508125.1 uncultured Candidatus Kuenenia sp. | reverse complement strand
CAGCGGCCCGAGGACGACCGGTATCTCATGACGCAGAGCGAGCTCGAAAGCCGCATCCAGGTGCTCCTCGCCGGCACGATCGCCGAGGAGATGGTCTATTCCGATGTCTCCACCGGCGCCCAAAACGACCTCGAACGCGCGAGTGGGATCGCCCGCGCGATGGTGATGGACTACGGCATGAGCCGGCTCGGCCGCGTGACGTATCGCGAGAGTCCGCGGTCGCCGTTTCTTGCCGCCGCCGGGGCCGATCTGCCCGGCGCCCGCAGCCACAGTGAAGAGACCGCCCGGGAGATCGACCAAGAGGTGCGGCGGATCATCGATCGATCCATGGAGGAGGTCCGGCGGACGCTCGAGACCCGGCGGGCCGCTCTCGAGGCCGTGACCCGCCGCCTCATCGAGAGCGAGGTGATCGACGGCAGCGAACTTCGCGAGATCGTGGAGGCTGCCACCGCGAGCCCGCAACTCGTGCCCGGCACCGACGCGGAGCGGAGGGCAGCCCGTCCCGCGACCGACGCCGCCGAGGGCCTGCGGCCGGCATCCGAGGCGGGAGAGTAAGGGCCCTGGGCTGCGGTCTCATTCATGGCCCTCACGACCGTCACGATCAGCGCTGCCTGCCCGAACAGCCTGTCTGCTTGAGCCTCCGGCCCAGTAGCGCCGAAACACAGGGTGGTACAACGCACTGGCCACGTCGACGACCCATGTGGAAGAGTTTTTTCATCGCCGCAGGAATCTTTGCCTGCGTGCTCGGCGTGGAACTGCTCGTGATCGATTCGGCCGTGGTGCTGCCGTTCGACGGCCAGGGCGGGCCAAGAGTGGTGGTGGCCCCGGATTGGGCTCCCTGGACCCTGATCTCAGCCGGCGCGATCACGCTCCTGAACTTCGGGTCGCTTCCGCTCAAGGCCGCCCCCCAACCGCCGAAGTTCCACTGATCCACCGGCGGTGGTAGGCCTAGAATGCCCCGGCTGGCAGGCCACCGCCATGATCGTCACCCGCACCAAGCCCGCGCACGACACCGTCCTCTACGACGGACAGTGCCGGTTTTGCCAACGCCGGGTCGCGAACCTGCGGCGGCTCGATCTCGGACGGCGACTCGAGTTCGTCTCGCTCCACGACGACCGCGTCGCCCGCGACTTCCCCGAAATCTCCCGCGAGCGGCTGCTCGAGGAGATGTTCGTCGTCGATACCGCGGGCCACGCCCGCAGCGGGGCCACGGCGCTCAGATATCTCTCCAGGAAGCTCCCGCCCTTGTGGCCGCTCGCACCGATCCTGCACATCCCTGGAAGCCTGCCGGCATGGAACTGGCTCTACAGGTTCGTGGCCCGCAATCGCATGCGCCTCTCCGGCACGTGTACCGAGGGCACCTGCCGAGTGCCGTAGGATAGGCTGAAGCCTGTCCTACTTACTCGTCGTCGCGGAGCAGCCGCGTCATCGTGTTGGCATGCACGCCGAGAAGCTTGGCGGCCCGAGCCTTGTGCCCGCGGGTGATCTCGAGGGCCTGCTTGATCGCTTCCTGGCGAAGCTTCGCAAGGTCGAGGCAAGGCAGCCGGCCCGGGCCTTCCGCCGCCTTCGCCTTGCTTCTCACCGGCAATTGCGGCTCGATCTGGAGCACATACGCCTGCTCGATCACGTGCGACAACTGACGCACGTTGCCCGGCCAGTCAAATGCACAGAACTCGGCGAGTGTTTCCGGTGAGGGCTGCCAGACGGGCAACCTGTAGCGTTCCGCAAACTGCCGGGCGAAGAAGGCAATGAACTCCGGGATGTCCTCGCTCCGCTCGCGGAGCGACGGCACCTTGAGCTCGATCATGTTGAGCCGGTAGTAGAGATCCTCGCGGAACGCCCCACTCTCGACCTCCGCCTCGAGGTCGCGGTTGGTGGCGGCGACCACCTGCACGTCGATCGGCACTGGCTCCGTCGCGCCAACAGGCAGGACCTCGCGCTGCTGCAGCACACGCAGCAACTTCGGCTGCAGCTCAGCCGGCATCTCGCCGATCTCGTCGAGAAACACGACACCACCCTGCGCCGCGCGGAAGATACCGAGCGACCGACCCGCAGCGCCGGTGAACGCGCCCTTCTCATGGCCGAACAACTGGCTCTCGGCGAGCGAGGGAGTGAGGGCGGCACAGTTGACCGGCACGAAGATCTTGTTGTGCCGCGGACCGCTGCGATGCAGCAGCCGCGCCCAGAGTTCCTTGCCGGTGCCGGTTTCACCCGACACGAGAACGGTGCATTCGACCTCAGCGGCCCGCTCAACGGCGCGAGCGATCCGGCGCATCGCAGCGTTGTTGCCGAGCACCCAATTCGCACCGGCCTCGACGGCACTCTCAACGGCTGTCGCGCAGGCGACACCGCCGGACTCCTCACCCACCACGACCGGATCGAGCGCACCACCACGCGGATCGCGGGCAGCAGTCGCTGAGCTTCGAAAGTTCCTGGGCATGATTGCCATGGTCAAATTCCAAGGACTGTGTCTTCATCAAACTTTGCCTGTCCACCCCAGGCCGACCCGCAGTATCATCCATGCCAGACCCGAAAGCAAATTTTTCTGGCGTGAATTTCGCGAATTTTTTGCCCGTCAGCCGCCAAGCCATAAACCTATGCCAGATAAGGTTTTAGGTCTCGCCAGGCTCATCCGTCGGGCGGCCGCCCCGCCCGTTGACCCGTTTTTGGGGTACTCCCGGGCCCCCCCACAGTCTTGAAAAACATGAGGTGCTGCCAGGGGAGGCGATCGAACTGCCGCTCGATCGCGTAACCAGCCGGCTCGAGTTCGGCCCGCACCTGCGCCTTGGTCATCTTGTGCAGCGGCTTGATCGGCACCGCCGGATCCTCGCCCCGAAACTCCGCGAGCACGAGGAGGCCGTCGGGCTTAAGACTGTCACGAATGCGCCCGAGCATCGCCTCGGGATGCGAGAACTCGTGGTACACGTCGACGCAGAGCACGAGATCGATCGCGCCGGGCGGCAGCCGCGGATCGATCGGTGTGCCCAGCACCGGCCTCACGTTGCGGATGCCCTCCCGCTCCAGTCGTTCGGCGAGCATGTGGAGCATCTCGGGCTGGACATCGACGGCGTACACGAGCCCGCGCGGGCCGACGCGCCGCGCCAGCTCGAGCGTGTAGAACCCGTTGCCGCAGCCCATGTCGCAGAGCACCTGCCCGGGCTTGATCGCGAGCGCCTCGATGAGCATGCGGCAGTCTTCCTCGCGCTGGCGGCTCTCGCGCACCAGCCACGGCGCGCCCGTGTAATGCATCGTCTGGGCGATCTCACGGCCCATGTGATGGGTCGCGGCGGGTGGGATCGGCACTGCACGATCAACGGCGAGATCGACGGCCGGCACCGGCGGAGCGGCTGCCGCGGCACACGCTCCCAGTGTGAGTGCGATCGCGTAAACAGCCGCGCGGCATCCCATGCACCGCAGTATACCCGCGACTCCCGTACGACAGGCTTTCGCCTGTCGTACCATCATCACGCCGCACGCGTGGCGGCAAGGCCCTCGGGCAGCCCGACGGCGTCGAAGTAACTCACGATGGTGATCCCGGCACGTTCGGCGGCCGCCGTGAGGCCCGCCCCGTCGACGAGGATCGTCCTGCCGGCCTCGATCACGAGCACACGGGCCTTCGCGGCGGCGAGCGATTCGAGTGTGCCCACCCCGATCGTCGGCATGTCGAACCGCAGGTCTTGCTGAGGCTTGGCGACCTTGACGACGACCATCCCGCCGGCCGGACAGAGCCTGCCTGCCCGGCGGATGCACTCGTCGGTGCCTTCGATCGCCTCGAGCGCCAAGGGCGCCCGATTCTTCACAACCACCGTCTGGCCGATGTCGAGCCGGCCGAGTTCCTTCGCGAGCCGCCAGCCGAAGACGGCATCCTGCTCTTCCCGGGCCGACAGCCCGCGGCCGGCGAACACACCACCGGAGGCGAGCAATTCGGGCGCGAAATCGGTGGCGGGGCAGATCCGCACGCCTCGGGTGTCGAAGGCGGCGGCGATCGCTCCCAGGAGAGAGTCGTCGCGATTGTCGCGGCGCCGCGTGACGAAGTGCGGCCAGAACGTCGCCAGGCCCGTCCAGTCGGGGAGGTGGCGGACCCAGGCGCCGTGGGAGAAAAGCTTCGTCTTGTGGATCTTTCCCGCCATCGTCGCCCGGGCCACACCATGGCGACGAAAAAAGTCGACCGCTCTGCCGATCTCCGCCACGCCCACGGTGCCATAGACGTCGGCCAGCGCCTCGAGATCGGCGTCGGCGTGGCCACGGATTTCGAGGATGGCGGTGCGCCCGCCGCGCCGCCGGATCGCCTCGGCCACGACGACGGGATAGCGGCCCCACCCCGCGAGGATGCCAATCGTCTCGCCGTCGAGGGATCGATCGATCGCGAACACAGCCATGGGCCGAGCTCCCGTCAGGCCGCCGCGGCTGCAGCGTCGCCGCGGCCGCGCTCCAGCGCCTCGAGCCGCGCATGGAGTTGTTTGAGTTCCTTCCGCATCTCGGGCAGCTTGCTCATCGTGGCCAGCTGCAGCTTGCGGTCGCGGAGATCGATCGCCGGCTCCCCGAGCACGGTCTTGCCCGGTTCGATGTCGTTCGACACGCCGGATCTGGCCCCGAGGATCGCCCGGTCGCCGATGTGCACGTGGTCGCGCACGCC
>CAZDTC010000212.1:0-4644 GCA_964508125.1 uncultured Candidatus Kuenenia sp. | reverse complement strand
TCCGCCTGCTGGCGAGCGTGCGGGTGAATCCCTTCTTCACGCAGACCGAGTGGTGGCCGCGGCTCGATCATTACTACATGGGGCAGCCCCTCGTGCGTGACGCCATCACGTGGTACGAGCACTCGAACGTGGCCTATGCGCGGCAGAGCCTGCCGCAGACGCCGACCGTCGGCCAGGGCCTCAACGTGTGGACGACGCTGCCCTATGAGAACAACGTCATCGGCCAGCGGCTCGCCACGCGGCACGAACTCGATCTCCCCTTCCAGGCCGGGCCCGTGAAGCTCGTGCCCTACGCGCTCGGCGAGTTGGCCAACTGGGGGCAGGATCTCGCCCAGAGCCCGATCAATCGCGCCTATGGCCAGGTGGGCATCCGTTCGAGCCTGCCGCTGTGGACGGCCGACAACACCGTCGAAAGCCAGCTCTGGAACGTGCACGGCCTCGCCCACAAGGTCGTGTTCGAGGCGGAGTTCGCCTACACCGACTCCACGCAGGATGTCTCACAGTTTCCGCTCTACGATCAGATCGACGACGACACGATCAATCAATACCGGCGCAACATTCCATACTGGGACTACGGCGCGATCCCCGGCCAAGCGATTCCGCTCGGGTCGCCATTCATCTTCGGACCCCAGGGGAAGTACGACCCGCGCTACTACGCCGTGCGCCGTGGCCTGGCCGGCTGGGTGACGGGCCCGACCGAAATCGCCAACGATCTCTCCGTGTTTCGGCTCGCAGCCCGGCAACGCTGGCAGACGAAACGTGGCCCGGCGGGCAACCGGCGGATCATCGACTGGATCACGTTCGACGTGGATGGCGAACTTTTCCCGGTCTCCGGGCAGAACTTCGGTCAGTCGATGGGCCTCTGGCAGTACGACTTCCGTTGGCACGTTGGCGACCGCACGACGGTGCTGTCCTCGGCCGACGTCGACTTCTTCTCGGGTGGTCAGCAACTGTTCACCGTGGGTGCGCTTCTCAATCGCACGCCGCGCGGCAGTTTCTACATAGGCTTCAACGAGTTTGGCGGCCCGATCCAGGCGAGCGTGCTCGCCGGCTCCTACACCTATCGCATGAGCCCGAAGTGGGCGAGCACGTTCGGCACCGCACTCGATCTCCGCGGCGCGAACATCGGGCAAAACTTCCAGCTCACGCGGATCGGCGAGTCGTTCCTGATGACGTTCGGGTTCAACGTCGATTACAGCCGCAACAACGTCGGCGTGACCTTCAACCTCGAGCCGCGGTTCCTCTCGCGCACGCAGTTCGCAAGCCGCACCGGCCTCGACGTCCCCGTCGCCGGCGCCTACGGCCTCGAGTAGGACAGGCTGAAGCCCGTCCTACGGCGGGTCGGACGAGCGCTGGCCGAGCCATCCGTGCCAGCCGGCGAACAGCAGCGCGAGAAGGCCGTAGGCGGCGGCGAGTTCGAGCGGGCCGCGGCTGGCGGCTTCGGGCGGAAGCGTGCCGATCGTCCACGGCGCGAACAGGCGGCCGTCGGCGAACGGGGAGTGGATGATGCCAAACAGCGTCAGGCCGGCTGCGGCCAGGGACCAGCCGGCGGCCTGAAGGAGCTTTCGGTCGATGAGGGCGGCGACGAGGCCGGCCCACACGAGGCTGGTGACGATGAATCCCGAGGAGAGGAGTCGTATCGAGAACAACTCGCGGGCGAGGTCGGCGGAGGGCTTCGCGCCGGCGGCGAGCAACTTGTCGGTCTGGATAGTCACCATGGCCGCGAGCGCGGGCAAGCACGCGATCGCCACCGCCGGGTAGTGCCGCTGCGGTGTGGCGTGGAAACTCTGCGCGGTGATCTCGAGGCCGATGAACACGAGGATCGGAAGGATCGCGGGGCCGGGGATCGCCTGATAAAGGTAGGCGAACGTGCCGGTAAGCCCGGCTGCTCCGATCACGATTGCAGTCGCGAGCGTGTAGGCAGCGCGGCCACCCATCGCCTTGTAGGCCGGGTGGCCGATATAGGGCGTGGTCTGGATGACGCCGCCGCAGGCGCCGGCGACGATCGTGGCGACCGCCTCCACGCCGATGATGGTTCCGGTGTGGTATTCGTCACCGGCGGCCGCCGCGCTCTCGGTGCAGTCGATGCCACCCACGACCGTGCCGAGTGCGAAGGGGATCACGATCGGCAGATATTTCACCGTGTCAGGCCAGGCATCGAGCCATTGGAAGCGAAGTGCTGCCAACCACTCGACGGGCCAGAGGGCGGCGCGCGGGTCGAAGGCGGCGCGGGTGCCATCGGCATGGAGGAGGCCGGTGGAGGAGCCGGCCACGTGGAGGAGTCCGCCCACGACAAGGGCGGCGAGCGCACCGGGCACACGGCCTGGAAACGGAATCCGGGCAGTGAGCGCGGCGAGTACGATGCCCATCGACACGAGTCCGACGATCGGCGAATCGAAGATCTCGAGAAGTGGCAGGAACGTGATCAGTGCCAGGGCGATCGCCGTGAGGCTGCCGAGGAGGCCGGCGCGGGGCACGATCCGGCGGACCGATCCGGCGAAAAAGGCGCAGGCCATCTTGAACATGCCGCTGGCCACGATCGAGCACATGCCCACGTGCCAGGCGTGGCGGGCCGCCGTTTCCCGCTCCATGCCGCTGTCAAGCGCGGCCATGAACGCGGGCCCGAGCACGAAGAACACCATCCCGAACGTGCTCGGCGTGTCGAGCCCGAGCGGCATCGCCGTGACATCAGTGCGACTGGTGCGGCGGGCAAGGCGAAAGGCCATCCATGTGAAGAGCAGATCCCCCACCACCACCCCCGCCGCCGTGCCAGGTACGAGATGGGCGAGGGCGAACTCGAGGGGATAGCCGAACACGGATGCCAGGAGCGACACGGCCAGGACGAGATCGGCCAGATTGTCGAGTGCGAGGCCGAAAAACGCGTTCACGTCGCCCGGGGAGGCCCAGCGGTAGGGCGGGATGGGTCGGTTCATGAACCACAAGGTAGCACAACGCGACGGGCCCCCGGGCGAGCCCCGTCCGGCGGCTATACTCGCGGAACCGTTCGGGTCCGAGGCTTTTTCCCGCTGATTCGGGCCATTCGAACCGTTCCCGTCTCCGCTGCGTATCGAAGCATGGTTTCACACGATTCCGATCACCGCGGACGCTCCAACGACCGTCCCGCCACCGCGGGTTTTGCCCCTCCGGGCGATGCCGATCGCCGTGGCGGAACAAGTTCGGACGAAGATCTGCTGCGACGGTTTCGTATGAACGACGATGCAGCGGCGTTCGAGGCACTCGTGCACCGCTACGAGCAGGAACTCTTCAGCTACCTGCGCCGCTACCTCGGCAGCGCGGAAATGGCAGAGGACGTTTTTCAGGCGACGTTTCTGCAGGTCTATTTGAAAAAGGAGAACTTCGAGGACGGCCGCCGGTTTCGCCCCTGGCTGTACACGATCGCCACCAACCAGGCCATCGACGCCCAACGCCGCAACCGACGCCACCGCATGGTGAGCATAGATCACCGCGGCGGTGACGGGGGCGATGACGTCGGGGCGCTTGTGGAAATGCTCGCGGGCAGCGACCGGACGGCCGACGATCAGATGGCGGAAGAAGAGGCCCGGGAGTGGGTGCGCTCGGCAGTGGCGGACCTGCCCGAGACGCTCAAGGGCACGGTTCTGCTCGTCTATCACCAGGGAATGAAATACCGCGAGGCGGCCGACACGCTGGGCATCCCAGTGGGCACCGTCAAGAGTCGGCTCCACGCGGCGCTCCTCAAACTCAACGAATCATGGCTGGCCAGCGGACGCATCCGCTCATGAACCCGGACAACGGAACGGAGGAATTTCTCCATGCGTGACGACCTTGTCGGTTACCTTCTGAATGCCATCGATCAGCCCGAGGCCCGGCGGATCGAGACGGCTCTCGCGGATCCCGACACCGGCCCCGTGCTGAGGCGGGAACTTGACATACTCCGGAAAGCGACTCGGGTGCTCGAGCCAGACCGCGAGGGGTATGCACCACCTTCCGGGCTCGCCGCTCGCACGATGGCTTTCGTGGTGGCCCAAGCCACCCCGGGCCCACTGCCCACGCCGCGCGTGTTCTCACCATCCAGCGACGAGTCGACGCCCCGTTCCCGAGCCTGGCTCGACCGCGTGCTCGTGGCCGCCACGGCGCTCGCCGCCTGCGTGCTCGTCGCGCCGCTGTTGCTCGATGCGATCACCGACGCCCGGGCCCGGCGCGTGGAGCGAAGCCTCCAGACCACCTCGGCCGCCCTCCAGGGCTACGCCGAATCGCACCGCGTGTTTCCCACACCCCCGGATTCTGGCCCACTCTCCCGCGCCGGCCTCTACGCCCCGACGCTGGTCTCGGAGAAACGGCTCGTGGCCGACGACGGCACGCTGCTGGCGCCCGGCACGGCGCTCGATCGGCAGGGGAGCTTCAGTGTGCCGACGCTCGAGGAGCTCAAGGCGGCGGTGGGGACGCCGCGGTTCGATGAACTGGTGCGGACCATGGGGGGCGACTTTGGCTACACGCTCGGCCATCGCGACGCCGCCGGCGTGCTCCAGCCCAACGCCAACCTCCGGCGTGAGCACCACCCACTGATGGCCGACGCGCCGGACGACTGCCGCCAGAAGAGCAGCAACCACCCGGACGGCATCCACTTCATCCTCTACGAGGACGGCCATATCGAGCGGGTGCGGC
>CAZDTC010000211.1:0-4663 GCA_964508125.1 uncultured Candidatus Kuenenia sp. | reverse complement strand
GGCCTGGGTGTGCGCTGAGCGTGGCCCTGAACCGCCCGGCGCGGCGTCCGAGCCGACGCGCATTGAACCAAGGCATGACAGGCTGAAGCACGTCCAGCGTTACAGGTACTTGCGACGGTTGAGGGCCGCTTTCCAGCGGCCTGATTCCGCGATCTCGACGAGTTGCGCTTGCGTGAACGAGCCGCCGTGCTCGAGCACGGCCCGGCGGATCACTTCCTTCACGTCGGCGCCCGTGGCGCCGTCGAGCACCTGTGCCAGGGCCGGGATGTCGAGGGCGAGGCCGAGCGGGTCGAGGTGCCGCTCGAGAATCATTGAGCGTGATGCCTCGTCGGGCTTCGGCAGCGTGACCACCATGTCGAATCGGCTCGAGCGTTGGGCGGCCGGGTCGATCGATCGCGGATCGTTCGTCGTGGCGATCGTGAGGATGTCCTCCCGCTGGCGGACGCCGTCGAGCGTGGCGAGGAAGTCGGCGAGGCCCGTGTTGTCGCCGCTGCCGTCGCGGTGCCCCAGGACGAGATCGATGTCATCGAGCACGACGAGCGTCGGCCCGAACGTGTCGCTCTCGGCGTAGATGTCGGCGATGTGGTGGCGGACGGAGTTGGCGTCGGCGAGGATCGTGGTGTATTGGCCGGCGAGGGCAGTGGCGATCACGCGCACGAGGTGCGTCTTGCCCACGCCCGGCGGCCCGGCCACCAGCAGGCCGCGGTTCGTGCCCAGGCCGAGCGAGCGGAGGAGCTCGCGGCGTTCGGTCGCCGAGGCGAGGAATACATCGATCTCGCGCCAAATCTCGGGGGGCAGCACAAGGTCGTCACGTGAGTTCGCGAGGGCCGCGCTCGCCCCGAGCCGCACGCAGCTGTCGTCGACCCGCGCCTCGAGGACGCGGCCACGGAGCGGGTTTTCAGCCGACTTGAGCCGTTGCTCGAGGTCGCGGAGCACGCGCTCGGCGGCCGGCTTGTGAGCGAAGGAAGAAAGAATGGAAAACTCCCGGTGCCAGTGCCGGTCGTCGATCACCACGCAGAGCGGCTCGGCGGCGAGTGTGCCCGCCGGAAAGAACGCCACGAGCCGCCCCGGCACCGTGAGCTTTTCCTCGGGGCCGATGGCAAGCTGCGTCCACGTTGGTGGTAGCCCGTCCCCCGGTGAGCCGACCACCACCCGGCCCGGATGCCGCTCCATCTCCAGCCGCAGGAGGTTGCCGAGAAGCGTCAGCGCCGTGGTCGGGCCGGTCGACTTCGTGCTCGCGATCTCGAGGCCGTCGATGCCGAGGTGGTGAATTGCGAACTGGGTCGGGGGGAGCATCGCGAGCGGCTCGTTGCCGAGGATCTCGCCGAGCACGCGCACGGTCTCGCGCGTCTGCTCGCTCGCCGACGCGAGGATCGTATCGAGCGATGGCGACGACGTGGTCGCCGTCGAAGCATGCGGGTCGTCGGTCGGCTTCATTGTCGCTCTTATGAGGCTGCTGCCATCCGGCATCGATCACATGCTCGCCCGAATTCGGGCCGTGGACGACACGATACACTCTACGAGGTTTCCACCCGAGCGATTCATCCGCATGCCGGCGACATGCCCGCCCCGAGGTTTTTCATGCACTGGCTCTTCCTGGCATTCGCGATCGTGGCCGAGGTCGTGGGAACGAGTTTCCTCAAGGCGTCGGCCGGCTTTACGAGACCTCTGCCGACCATCATGGTCGCCGCCGGATATGGCCTCGCCTTCTTTTTTCTCTCGCTCACGGTCGACAAGGTGCCGGTGGGAATCGCGTACGCGGTCTGGAGCGGGGCCGGCGTCACGCTCATCGCCGCTATCGGCTGGGTGTTTTTCGGACAGAAGCTCGATGGGCCGGCGCTCGTGGGCATGGGGTTGATCGTGGCCGGCGTCGTCGTGCTCAACCTGTTCTCGAAGTCGGCGGCGCACTGACGCCCACTACAGTCCGAACAGCTTCACGCTGGCGATCGCGAGGACGGCGGCCATCAGGAGCTGAAGGGCGCGGACCGGCAGGCGGACGGCGCCGAGGTGGGCACCGATCGCTCCCCCGAGCACCGCGGCTGTGATCACCGGAAGGCTCACTGGCGGCAGCGCCCGGCCTGCGATCACGCCGCCTACCAGGCCGGCGAGTGAGTTGACGAGGATGAACGGCGCTGTGATGGCCGCGATTTGCTTCACCGGGGCGGCCCCGAGGGCAAGCAGCACAGGCGTGAGGAACACGCCACCGCCGACGCCCGTGAGCCCGGAGAGCAGCCCGATGCCGCCGCCGAGAAGAGCCATCACCGGCAGCGCCGGCGGTTCGGATGGCGAGGCGTCGGGCATGGCTCTGCCGGCCGACCATGCCTCGCGCACGAGCCGCACTGCCGACACGGCGAGCACGATGCCCACGAGCTTTTCAAAGGCACCGGTCGAGAGGCGCAGAGAGCCCCCCACGAGGGCACTCGGCACGCTCGCCACAGCAAGCGGCCGGAAGAGCCCGGCCCGAAAGTGGCCGGCGCGGACGAACTGCACCGTGGCGATCGTCGCCACGAGCACGTTGAGGACGAGCGCCGTGGGGCGAATCAACTCTGGCTCGATCCCGAACAGCGTCATCACCGCGATGTAGCCCGTCGCGCCGGCGTGGCCGACTGACGCGTAAAGGAGTGCCACGAGCCCGATCGCGATCGGCAGTGCGGTGGTCATGCCTGCGGCGCGGCGTGCTTCTTGAGCAGTTCGAAGGGCACGACGTCGAGTGACTTCTCGTGCGTCGCCTCGAGCACGACCGGCGGCGCCCGCCCCGCCCGCGCGGCCTCGAGCCACCGTGCCGCACACAGGCACCAGCGGTCGCCCGCGACGAGCCCCGGAAATCCCCACTCGGGCCGCGGTGTCACGAGATCGTTACCGGCGGTGACGGTGAACCTGAGGAAGTCGGCCGTCATCACGGCACACACCGTGTGCACTCCCTCGTCGGCCGGCCCCGTGCGGCAGCAGCCGTCGCGGAAAAACCCGGTGAGCGGCTCGCTGGAGCAGGAGACGAGCGGGCCGCCGAGGACGTTGCGATCGGGCTTGCGGGCCGGCGGCTTGTCGGAGGGTGGCATCGCGATCATGCCGGGTATGATGCCCGGGTCGCGAGCCCCGCACAACGACCAGCCATGCTGAGCCTCCAATCCGCCTCCACCGCCCGCTGGCTCGCCCAGGTCGACGCTGGCCTCGATGATGTGCTCGTCGACCACGCCCACTGCGAGAAGAAGGCCGCAGGCGTGGCGATGAACCTGCTTTTTTCCTACGTCGACCATGTGGCGCTCGCCCGGGCGATGACGGAGATCGTGAACGAGGAACTCGAGCACTTTCGGCTCGTGCTCGACCTGCTCGAGCGGCGCGGCATTCGCTTCAAAAAGCTCTCGCCGAGCAGCTACGGACCACGGCTGCACGACCTTATCCGGAAGCCCGAGCCGGAGCGAGCCGTCGACCGGCTGCTCGTCGCCGGCCTGATCGAGGCTCGCAGCTGCGAGCGGTTTTCGCTTCTGGCCGACCACGTCGCCGCCCCGGAGCTCCGCGACTTTTACCGCAGCCTCTTCGAGTCGGAAGCCCGCCACCATGCCACCTACGTCCGCCTGGCCTGCGACTTCCAGCCGGAGCACGTCGTGCGCGATAGGCTGCACGAACTCTCCGCCCGCGAGGCCGAGATCATCGAGATCGGCGACCCGGAGCCGCGCATGCACAGCTGAGGCTCCGCACGGGCCGGCTTCGCGGGGATTGCCCACGCCCTCTTGCTTGACGTTCGCTTGGTTGATCGCACGCCGGCTCGTGACTGCCCACGCCCTCTCGCTTGACGTTCGCCTCAGCCCTCCAGGCTTCGGCTCTCTGCGTGTCCGCTTCGCTTTCGCCATCCATGGCTGCGCTCGCTCCCACAGCCCGCTCGAGGGCATGGGCAGCCCCGAGCCTCCTCAACTGACAAAGGGGGAGGATCGGGGTTGTCCCCTACCATAGAGACGGCGTATTTGGGCTGCTTCACGCAAAGACTCGGCATCATGCCGCGCTTTGCTTGCCGAACCTCCGTTCGGTTTTGAGAGCCGGGCCTCCAGCCCGGCAGCCCATTGACATCAGGCCTGGAAGGCCGGGTTCGTGCCAGCCGACGGAGGTCGGCCAAGGGCAGGTCGGCAGGATGCCGAGCCTGCCCGTGAAACACCCCGGCGAGACGGTACGGGGCAACCCCGAGCCGGCGCGTGAATGCAGAAGCCTCGTGGCTTCGAAGCGCGAGCCTGGGTACGATGCCCGCATGGCCGCATCCCCACCGCCTCACGGCCGCGGGTTCCCGCTTACCGAGTCGATCGCGGTCGGGGCGATTCTTGCGCTCATAGCCTGGGGCGTGATCACGCTGTCGGGCCGTGCGGCTGATCCCGTGTCGCTCGGGCCGCTCGATCCGGGCCGCCTGTTTCCCGGCCGCAGCCTCACGCTCGGCGATCTGCCGCTCGTCATCATGCTCGTCCTCGGCGGCGTGCCGCTCGTGTGGGACCTGGTCATGAAGCTCGTCCACGGCACGTTTGGCTCGGATCTGCTGGCCGGGCTCTCGATCGTGACGAGCATCGTGCTCGGCGAGTATCTCGCGGGCGTGCTCGTCGTGCTCATGCTCTCCGGCGGCGAGGCGCTCGAGAGCCGGGCGGTGAGCCGGGCGGGCGACGTGCTCAACGCGCTTGCCCGTCGG
>CAZDTC010000210.1:0-4669 GCA_964508125.1 uncultured Candidatus Kuenenia sp. | reverse complement strand
GCCCCACGCCTTCCACATGGACCTTGCGATCCAGGGCACGCTCGCGGCCGCGATCGGGATCGTGATCGCCGCCATCGGCCACCTCGGCCGCCGTAGCGACGGGCCCCAGATGGAGCGGTTTCTCGGCCCGCTGCAGACCTTCTTCGCCAACCGCTGCTACATCGACCAACTCTACAAGGGCCTCATCGTGCGGCCGCTCGAGGGGCTCGCCCTCGCGGCGGCGCTCTTCGACCGCATCGTGATCGACGGCCTCGTCAATGGCCTCGCCCGGCTGCCCGTCGGCCTCGGCGGCATCGTCCGGCGGCTGCAGGGCGGGCTCCTGCAGCGCTATGCCCTCGCGGGCGTGATGGGCGTGCTCGCGATCGTGCTCGTCCTCGCCTGGCAACTCCGCGGCTGAAATCCGAACATCCTCCCCCGTCACACCCCTGCTCTCCATGAACGGTCTCCCTCCCGGCCTGCATCTCCTGCTCGTGCTCGTCACGCCGTTCGTGGGCGCCGTCGTCGCGTGGGTGCTCGGCTCGCGCGGCCGCGAGGCAGTGCGGCAGAGCGCCGCCGTCACGGCGCTGCTCACGCTCGTGGCCGCGGGCTGGCTCGTGGTGCGGTATCTCGCGAGCCCGGAGGCGGCGGCCGGCCAGCCCTACGCCGTTCTCACGCTCCCCTGGCTCGTGGACGGCATGTTCGACGTGCGGCTCTCGCTCGGCCTCGACGGCCTGTCGATATGGCTCTTCGGGCTCTCGGCCCTGCTCTCGCTGACGGCCGTGCTCGTGAGTTGGGAGGCGATCGAGGAGCGGCCGGTCGGATTCTACGTGCTCCTGCTCGTGCTCGAAGCGGCGATGCTCGGCGTGTTCGCCGCTCGCGACGTGATCCTGTTTTACGTGTGTTTCGAGTTCACGCTCGTGCCGCTCTTCTTCTTGATCGGAATCTGGGGCCACGACGAACGCCGCAAGGCCGCGGTCAAGTTCTTCCTCTACACGCTCGCCGGCAGCGTGCTCGCCTTCCTCGGCCTGCTCACGATCGTGCTCTGGAACGCCTCACACACCGGCACGGTCACGTTCGACATCGACGCCCTCACCGCCGGCCTCGCCGCCCATCCGTTGCCGATGAACGCGGAAGGAGGCTGGCTGCAGATGATCGTGTTCGTGGCGCTGTTCGCGGGCTTCGCGATCAAGGTGCCGATCGTGCCCTTCCATACCTGGCTGCCCTTGGCCCACGTCGAGGCCCCGACCGGCGGCAGCGTCGATCTCGCCGGCATCCTGCTCAAGCTCGGGATCTACGGCTTTCTGCGGTTCTCGCTGCCGATGCTCCCCGACGCCACGGCCCTGGCGGCCCCCTGGATCTTCGGGCTCGGCGTGGCGGGCATCGTCTACGGCGCGCTCGTGGCCCTCGTGCAGACCGACCTCAAACGGCTCATCGCCTATTCGTCGGTGAGCCACATGGGCTACTGCGTGATGGGGCTGTTTGCATTGGAACCGGTGGCCGTCGAGGGAGCGACCTTGCAGCTCGTGAACCACGGCCTCTCGTCGGCGGGCCTGTTCGCCCTCGTGGGCATGATCTACGAGCGCTACCACACGCGCAACATCGCGAGCCTCGGAGGCATCGCGGCCAAGGCGCCCTGGCTCGCGGCCCTCTTCATGCTGTTCACGTTCTCGAGCATCGGCCTCCCCGGCCTGAACGGCTTCGTGGGCGAGTTCATGATCCTCGCCGGCTCGTTCCAACGTGCCTGGGCCGGCGTGTCTCCGGCATGGCAGGCGGCCTACCTCACGATGGCCCTCCTGGCCGTCGCCGGCGTCGTGCTCGGTGCGTGGTACATGCTGTGGGCGGTGGAGCGCGTGCTCTTCGGCCCGTCACGCGAGCCACCCCAGGGAGTAGGGAGCCACAGCCATGCCCATGGGCACGCTCATGACGCGCACGAAGCCCATGGCCACGGCCACGAGAGCCACGCGGCCACCGATGATCCCGCCTGGCATGAACTTGCGGCCCTCCTGCCGCTGGCCGTATTCGTGTTTTGGATCGGCCTCGTGCCCGCCACATTCCTCGAGCCGACGGCCGGCGCGGTGCGTGGGATCATCCAGCCGAGCGCCGTGGCCTTCGCCGACCGGATGAACGAGCCTGCCGCCCCCGTCCCCGCCAAGGTCGTCGCGATCCCATGACCACCATACCCGCCCTGACGATGCCGCTCGCCGCGCTCACCGGCCCCGAGACCTTCCTCCTCGTGCGGCCCGAGCTTGCGATCGTCGCCGGCGCGATCGTGGCGTTTCTCGCGGGGGCGTTCGCCGGCGTCCGGCGTGGCTGGCTCATCGCCGTCGCCGCGATCGCGGCCGCGATGTTCCTCATGGGCAGCCAGCCCGGAGCGGGCATGCTCGCGGCCGACGCGGCCGGCCGCGGCTCGATCGTGTCGGGGCCGGTGATGATCGACGCGTTTTCGGGATTCGTGCGCTGGACGGTGCTCGGCCTCGGGCTCGTGCTGGCGCTCGTGCAGGCGGGCGACATCTTCCCGGCGGCCGTGAGCCGCGGAGCGGCGGTGTGGCGCGGCGGCACGTGCGAGGAGGCGGGCACGTTTCTGCTCCTGCTGGCCGGCCTGTCGCTGGTGGGCCTGGCCGATGACCTCGTGCTGCTCTTCGCGGGGCTCGAACTCGTGTCGATCCCCACCTACATCCTCCTCGCGCTCAAGCGCACCGATGCCCACGGCCAGGAAGCGAGCCTCAAGTATTTCTTCCTTTCGCTCGTCGCGTCGGCGCTCTTCCTCTACGCCCTCACCTGCCTCTACGGCATCGGCGGCTCCACGAGCCTCGCCGTGATCGCGGCCAAGCTCGGCGCGGCCAGTGCCGACGGGATCGCGACCGTGCTCCTGCCGGTGGCGCTCGGCACGGCCATGGCCGGTGCGGCGTTCCGGCTGGCCGCGGTGCCGATGCACTTCTACGCCCCCGACGTCTACGAGGGCACGAGCCCGGGCAATGCCGCCCTGCTCTCCACGCTCCCGAAAGTTGCCGGCGTGGTCGTACTCTTCCGGCTCCTCGGCCTCGCGATCCCCGAAGCATTCGCGGCAGGCACCAGCGGCCCGGGCGCAGCGGCCTACGCATCACTCTTCTGGCAGCTCGCCGCAGTCCTGGCGGCGATCACGATGACCGTCGGCAATGTGATGGCCCTCGTGCAGACGAACCTCCGCCGCCTGCTCGCCTGCTCTTCGATCGCCCACGCCGGCTACCTGCTCGTGGGCGTGGCGGTGGCAGCCGCAGCCGCGTCGGCCGGCGCGGGAAGCGGCCGCGATGCCGTCGCCACCGACGCCTCGTGGCTCGCGGGCCTCGGCGGCGCGACGGCCACGCTCTTCTATCTCGCCACGTATGCGCTGGCCACGATCGGCATCTTCGCCGCGCTCGCCTACCTTGGCCATCGCTGGCCGGAGTGGTCGACCGGCAGCGGGCCGCGACCCCCGCGGCAGGAGATCACGTCGGTCGAAGACCTCGACGGCCTCTCGGGCACGAATCCCGTCGCGGCCTTCGCGATCGCGGTGTTCCTCTTGAGCCTCGCAGGCATCCCGCCGCTGCCGGGCTTCTGGGGCAAACTCACGCTCGCCACCACCGCGCTCGAGGTCGACTGGAATTCTCGGATCGAATGGGGCAGCCGCCGGGCCGCGTTCGTGGCGCTGGGCGTGATCCTCGTGCTCAACGCCGCGATCGCCGCGGCCTACTACCTGCGGATCATCTCGGCGATGTACTTCCGCTCGACGAAGCGCGGCGTGCAGGCCGACGGCGGCCTGGCCGCGGGCATCGCCATGCTCGTGTGCCTGGTGCTCGTGGGCCTCGTCACGCTTCAGCCCCGCGGCCTGTTCCGTGCCGCCTCGGCGGCCGGCGGCGCCGTCTCGCGCACGCCCGTCGTCGCCACGGCCCAGGCTAGCGTGCCATGACCGCAGTTCCCGATCAGGCCGCCGTGCGGGCGGCCCTCGCCGATTTCCCAGATCCCGAGAGCGGCCGGCCGCTCGCTGAGATGGGGCAACTCGTGGCGGTAGACGCCTCCGCAGCCGCGATCCGCATCACGGTTGGCCTCACGACCCACTCCGGCATCCTCTGGAAGCAGGTCCGCGGCCGGATTGAAGAGCGGCTACGGGCGCGCTTTCCGGCAGTCCCCACGGTTGACGTCACGATCACTCCCCACGATCGCCCGCCGGGCAAACTCGGCCAGATCGGTCTCGAAGCCAAGAGCGTGATCGCCGTCGGCTCGGGCAAGGGAGGCGTGGGGAAGAGCACGATCGCGGCCAGCATCGCGATCGGCCTCGCGCGCGCAGGCAGCCGAGTGGGCCTGCTCGACGCCGACGTCTACGGCCCGAGCGTGCCGCACCTGCTCGGCCTCGCCGGCCGGCCGGAGATCGACAACGGCAAGATCGTGCCGATGCGGCTCCCGATCGGCAGCGGCTCGATGCCCGTGATGTCGATGGGATTCCTTGTGCCGCCGGGTGAGGCCATCGTGTGGCGCGGGCCGATGCTTCACGGCGCCATCTCCCAGATGCTCCGCGACACGCTCTGGGGCCCGCTCGACTATCTGATCATCGACATGCCGCCGGGCACGGGCGACATCGCGCTCACGCTCTCGCAGGTGCTGCCGCTCACCGGCGCCGTCGTCGTCTGCACGCCGCAGGACGTCGCCCTCCTCGACGCCACGAAGGCGATCGCGA
>CAZDTC010000209.1:0-4684 GCA_964508125.1 uncultured Candidatus Kuenenia sp. | reverse complement strand
GTGTAGGTCTGCCCGGTCACCTCGTAGGAGCTGTGGAATCCGAGCTTCACCGCCACGAGGTCGTCGAGCCGACGGACCTTGGCGTGGTCGCCGGCGAACAGTTCGAGGAAGCTCGCCTGCGTGCCCGTGGTGCCTTTCACGCCGCGGGCGCGGAGCAGCTTGCGGCGGTGCGTGAGCTCCTCGAGATCGAGCAGCAGGTCGTGGATCCACAGGCAGATCCGCTTGCCGATCGTCGTGGGCTGGGCAGGCTGAAGGTGCGTGCGGCCGAGGCACACGATCGATTTCGTCTCGAGGGCCTTGGCCGCGAGCCGCTCGATCACGGTGGCGAGCCTGGCCACCAGGAGGTCGAGCGATTCGCGCATCAGGATCAGGTCGGTGTTGTCGGTGACGAAGGCGCTGGTGGCGCCGAGGTGGAGGATCGGCCGGGCCTTCGGGCAGGCATCGCCGAATGCATGCAGATGTGCGAACACGTCGTGCCGCATCCGGCGTTCATACTCCGCGGCCTTGGCGAAGTCGATCGGCCGGGCCAGCGCCGCCCGCATCTCGTCGAGCTGCTCGCGGCTGATCGGCAGGCCGAGCTCCGCCTCCGCCTCCGCGAGGACCAGCCACGTCTCGCGCCAGAGGCGGTAGCGACGGTTGTCGCTCCACAGTCGCGTCATGTCCGCCGAGGCATAGCGGGTGGCGAGGGGATTGTCCCAGACGCTCTTCGGGTCGGGGTGTTGCTCGGCGTTCATGGTCGGAATTCCTGGGGACGAGTGGCGGCCGGCCGACGATCTGCGGGAGGCCGCGCCATCTTGCAGAACAGCCGCTCCAAGGCCAGCCGGGCGCGCAAGCCCCGGGAGGCATCCCCCTTGAGCGCCCGGTCGAGGTCGAGGAGCCAGATCGGCACCTGCCGGGCCCGGCGGCCGCCAAGTTGTCCCAGCGCTTCGCGAGCCTGGGCGACCGCCTTCGGCCATGACGCCACGCCCGCAGCCTGCAGCGCAGCTTCCACGCCTGGCGGGCGGCCAGCGCCGGGAGGCAGGCCGAGCAGTCGGGCAGCCGCTGAGAGCCGGCGGAGCACCGCCGCGGCCTGGGCGCCGATGCCAATCGGGCTCTCGCCCGCGTCGAGCAGATCGGCCAACTGCGCGATCGCCGTGCGGGCGTCGCCCACCGCCGCCGCATCGATCATGCCCCAGGCGGTGCGTTCCTGCGGGCTGCCCACCATGTCGTCGATCGCCTCCGGCGCGATCGTCTGCTTCCGCTCGTCGGGCCCCAGGGCCGCCGCGAGCCGCGCGATCGCCTGGTCCACTTGCCCGAGGTTGCCCCCGAGCCGTTCAAGCAGCCGCTCGGCGGTGGCTGCCGCGAGGGTCACGCCGTGGCGGGAGCGGGCCCAGCGCCGCACCCAGGCGGCGAGATCGGCCCGGGCAGGAATGGTCACGTCGATGGCCAGGCCGTGTTGGCCCACGGCCTTCGCCAGGCGGGTGTTCGCCGGGAGCGACGCCACCTCGAGGATCACGAGGCCGCGCCGACCGCGCGGGCCGTTGGCAAGCGATTCGAGCGTGGCCCGCGACCGGGTCACGAACGTGTCGGCGTTGCGCACGATCGCGGCCCTGGTGGCTCCGGCGAACAGCGGCACCGTGGCGGCTTCGTCGAACACGTCGCGCGGGTCGAGGTCGTCATCCCCGGCGAACTCGCGCCATGCCCAGGCCCGGTCGGCCTCGTCGGGGCAGAGCTTCTCGCGGAGCAGGGCGAGCATCTGGAACGACAGAAACGGCTCGTCGCCGACGAGCACAACCAGCGTGGGTTCCCCGAGGTCGAATTCCTCGGGCTGCGCGATGATGTCGAGCGCGGAACGTGATGCTGCCACGCTCCGAGTGTAACAGGGCGGCTCAGGGCGCGGCGGGCAGCGTGGTCACGCCGCCGAGTTTGCCGACCACGCGGGCCGTCGCCGTGAGGACGGGGCCCGGCGAAGTCGCGACACCGACGTTACCCGCAGCATCGGCCGCCTCGACCCGGATGTGCACCTTTGCGGGCGTCGTGCGGGGAGGCTGCCAGCGATACTCCCCCTGCGTGTCGAGATTCTCGGCGATGGTCGTCCATGGCCCCTCAGCCTGTGGCGCGAATGCCAGCCGCACGCTTTTGGGCACGAGCATCTGATCGTGGGCGGCATAGCGGATCACCATCCCGATCGGCTCGCCGGGCTTCGCCCGCGCCACTTCGATCAGCTCGACCGTCGGCGGCTCATCGTCGACGCCGAGCCAGCAGTCGGGCTGCTCACCCGGCTGCGGACCGCCGGCGATGTCGGGCAGGTCGGGCACGATGTCGAGCCTGAAGCCATAGAGGCCCGCGCTCGGCAGCGTCACGGGGATCGGGCTCTGCGTATCGTCGTCGACAGCCGTCCGCTGCCATGTGACCCCGCCGTCACGAGTGCTCCAGAGCTCGATCCGCATGGGCCCGGTGTCGGACTGGTCGGCCTTGAACTCGTAGTCCCAGGCGAAGCGACGTGACTTCACCAACTGCAAGGGCTTGCCACGGTATTCGGTGGGCGGCGGTCCTCCCGCAGGCTGCGTCGATCCTGGCCCCGTGCCCACGGTACGGGCGATGACGCCGGTGGTCGCAGCCGGGCGCATCACCGGGGCTGCCGGTTGTGCTTCGGGCATCGTGCGCGTCTCCGCCGAACGCGGCGCCTCCGCGGCCCATGGTGCGGCCGGTTCAGGGGACCAGCCGCCCGCCGCCGCCGGAAGGGCCGGGGATGGTGACAGAATCGAGCGTGCTTTTTCCGGGACACCGAACGAGGATGCGGCGACGGTCGGCCTCGACGGGCCGGAGGCGGCGATGCCCTCCTGGGCTGGCAGCGGCGGAGCGCCGAGTTCCCGGGCGAGGGCCGCCTGATCGACCTGGGGGTCGGCAGGCTCGAGCGTGAACTGGCGAACGGTGTTGTTTCCAGACGAGTCGGCGATCGCGATCTTCACGGTCAGCGTGTCGACCTGTTCGCCCGCCCACCAGATCTCCTCACCGACGAGGTGGGCCGGCGACTCCCGCGAGAGGACGCCCTCGGCCGTGATCTTCTTCCAGCCCTGGTCACCCTTGCCGCGATACTCGATGGTGAGCGAGTCGACCCGCAGCGAGTCGTCGACGGCGGCATAGCGGCAGACGATCTCGCCATCGGCGCCCTTCCAGACGCGGGCGGCGATCTTGGGGCCGGCAGCATCCACGAGCACCCGTATGTCGGGTCCGGCACCGCCGCGACTGCGGCCCTTGGCGTCGATCGCCCGCAACTGAAACCAGTATTCGCCGTCAGCTTCGGCCCGGTAGGTGAAAGCCCCGGCGTCAGGGGCCGCTTCGCCTGCCTGCGTCCACGTCACGCCCAAGTCCGTGGAGACGTTGAGCACAACCCGCTGCGGGACTGCGTCGGGCGACTTTGCCGCCGGCAGCCGGAATGGTATCGAGAACGCCCGTTGCTTCGTGCGCACGAGATCAGGCAGGGCGGCCGAGCCGGCCTGTTCGGCGGCTCGCGCCGGCACCGCCGCCGCGTACATCACGAAGAGGCATGCCAACGACAGCACGATCGCCCGGGTCGCCGGGCAGTGTCGCCGTCCCTTCATTCCCGGAGGCGCTTCAAGGTTGCGGACCGCTGCCATGAGGGCATGGATCGACCGTTGCAGCCGGCAAGGTCGCGTTTCTCCCCAGCGTCCGCGCAGAGTCCCCCTAGATTCGCCGGCCGCAGCCGTGGTCCGCCGAAGCGTCGCAAGAGGCGGCGATTAACGCGGTTGGGAGACCTGGGCAACTGGATGCTGGACTCGGTCTCCGTGAGACTGGCATAATCTCGTGCGTCGAGCCGATGGAAGAATGCCGGAATCGAGGTCGAGGGGCGATTTCGGCGTAGGCATAGGCGAATCCATGCAGTCTTTTTTGATCAGTGCCTGCCTGCTCGCGGCGTTCGTGGCAGGTGGCATCGTTTTGATCGTCGCGATCCGCGCACGTTTTCGCCGCGTGGACGGCGACCGTGGATCCTGGGAAACCACGCTTGCCGAATACAAGAATCTCCGCGACAAGGGTGTTCTCTCGGCCGAGGAATACCGAAAAATAAGAACGCTCGTCGAGCCGCGCATCGAGCCGCGTGGGGGCCTGGTCGACGGCGACCAGGGTCGGGCCATTCGGCGCTGTGGATAATCTGCTGATTCGTTGATCAACGCAACGCCCGCCGCGGGCCCTCGGAAAGGAACACCAACGACATGCCTTCAGGGAAAGACGCCGGCAATCTCGGACGCCGCGGCACCGGTGGCACGACCAAGAAGAACGCCTTCTGCTCATTCTGCCGCAAGAGTTACCGGGACGTGGGGCCGCTCGTGGAAGGTCCCGGCGACGTCTACATCTGCGGCGAGTGCATCGAACTCTGTCAGTCGATCCTCGATCAGGAGAAGCGGCGCCGCGGCACGAGCAAGCAGCTCTTCTCATCGATCCCTTCCCCGCGCGAGATCGTGGCCCACCTCGATGAATACGTGATCGGGCAGGAGCATGCCAAGCGGGTGCTGGCCGTGGCGGTGCACAGCCACTACAAGCGGCTCACGCTCGGGAGCGAGGGTTCGGACGTCGAGGTGGAGAAGTCGAACATCCTCCTCCTCGGGCCGACCGGCTGCGGCAAGACGCTCCTGGCCCGCACGCTCGCCAAGATCCTGAACGTGCCCTTCGCGATCGGTGACGC
>CAZDTC010000208.1:0-4726 GCA_964508125.1 uncultured Candidatus Kuenenia sp. | reverse complement strand
AAGGAGATCGAGATCCTGGCCGAGCCGGGGCGGTTTCTCGTGGCCTCGGCGGGCACGGCCGTCTCCAAGATCATCGGCAAGGCGGTCCGCAACGAGAAGATGTCGTATTACGTCGACGATGGCGTCTACCACACCTACTCGGGCGTGATCTTCGACCACTGCACCTATCACCTGAAGAGCTTCAAGAAGGGCACGCCGCAGATCTGCGCCGTATTCGGCCCCACCTGCGACGCCCTCGACACGATCAGCCTCGCGGAGCAACTCCCCGAGCTCGAGATCGGCGACTACCTCTACAGTGAGAACATCGGCGCCTACTCCGCCGCCTCGAGCACCCACTTCAACGGCTTTCCGCCCGCGAAGGTGATCCACGTGAACGCGTAATCTGACTCGCCGTTTTGCGAGGCGCGTTTTGAATGGGGCAACCCCGACCCCGACGCACTCGTCACGCCGGTCGCACGGCCTCGATCACGTGATACGTCTTCACGAGCTCCTGCGCGACATCCCTCCACATCTGCGGCAGGTGCTCCACGTACCACGTCGGCTGCTTCGTCACCACGAGCAGCGTGCCCCCGGGCGCGAGGGCCTTCCACGCCCCATCGACGAAGAGTTCGGCGATCCGAAAGTCGGAATAGTAAGGGGGATTCGCAAGCGCAAGATCGTACGATCCTGGCTCGGGCACGAGGCCGCCCGCCTCGAGGGCCACGGAGATGTTTTCGAGGCCATTGATCGCCGCCCCGCGGGCTGTGCACTCGACGGCCCGGGCTGCGGAGTCGAGGGCGTGCACGTGCACGCTTCCGTCGCGCGCCGCGATCCCGAGCGCCACGCAGCCCGAGCCGCAGCCGATGTCGAGCACGCGGGTGTCGGGGGCTACGTCGACGGCGTTGAGCAGGTGGCGGGCGCCAGGGTCGATCCGGCGGTGGGCGAACACGCCAGGCCGGCTTATGGCCCGCAGCAGCCGCTCGCGATCGCGAAACACGATCTCACAGGTGAAGTCGCGTACCCGGGCCGGCTCCCGCGTTTTCTCCACGATGTAGCAGACCGTCTGCGGCTTCGGGCCGGGGGCCGGGCGCACGCGCACGGTTTCACCCGTGGCGGCCAATTGCTCGTGGAGCCACGTGTCGCGCGGGTTGTCGATCGCGGTCACGAGCCGGCCGCCAACGGTCAGATTCAAAAGTGCCGCCTGGAGGATGTCGCGGGAAAGCTCGGCCTCGCCGTCCTTCGCAAGCGGCACGATGGCGAGGTCGTAGGAGCCCGGCGGCATGTCTGCTGAACAGATAGCCTCGAGCCCGCCGGGCCGCGCGCCCCAGGCTGCCACGGCGAGATCGTGCTGATAGAGATCGAGAAACCATGCCGCGACGCGCGCCTCGGGCCGGGCAAGCGCGAGCCCGGCCGCCGCCTGGCCGCGGCCGACCGTCGTGCACACGATCCGCTCTCCGGGCAGCGCCTGGGCGACCTCGAGCGCATGGGCCTCGGCCGGCCGCGCGGGAAGGGGATCAGACGGGGAGCGCGGTGTGGGCATCACGTGGCAACGTAGGACAGGCTTCAGCCTGTCGGCTTTCGTGACAGGCTAAAGCCTGCCTTACGGGCCTATCCTACTCTGGCCGCCGCGGCCGCTCCGGCCGCTCACCCTCGCCGGGCCCACGGCCACGACCGCCGGCCCGCGGCCCATCACCCCGGCCCGGAGGGCCTCCGGGGCCGCCGCGCATCCGCATCTCGTGAAACGCATGGGCAAACTTCGTGAACTCGCTCCGATCGAGCTTGCCGTCGCCGTCGGCATCGTACTCGAATGCATGCTCGGTGAACCGCTCGGGCGATGGGGGACCGCGCCGCTCGCCACCGGGGCCGCCCGGTGGACCACCCTCCGGAGGCTGCCCCATCGCCAAGGCACCGCTCGCCACCGCCATCGCGCACGCGCCGACCAACTGCGACCACGTCCTGCTCATCGTTCGTTCTCCGGTTGAAATGGATGCCGTCAGAAGATTCAACGGCGCTGCCCACGGAATGTTGCGGTCTGCGCCGGTTCCCTAGTTACCGACACAGTACAGGAACCGGCCCGACCTGAGAAACATGCAGCCGTCGGCGATCGCCGGTGTAGCGCTGAAGTCGCTGTCGTCGCCCGCGAATCGATTGTGCGCCAGCACCTCGAAGCGGGGCTCCGCCGGCAGCACGATCGTGCCGCTCCAGCGGCTGGCGACGTACAGCCGGCCACCCGCGAGCACCGGCGAAGCGTACACTGGCCGGCCGCTCGCAGCGATCTCCGGAACTCGATGCCGATACACCTGGGTGCCGTCGCGGGCCGACGCGCAGAAAGCCTGCCCGCGGTCGTCGACCCAATACAGGTGTCCGGCATGCACCAGCGGCGTGGCGACGTAGGAGCTCACGCGGCTCGTCCACACAACGTGAGACTTCGTGACGTCTCCAGTCCCCCCGGCGCGGATTGCCAACGACCCCGCCGACCGGAAGCCTCCGAACACGTAGACGATGTCCCCGTCGACGACCGCGCTCGGCGACACGTTGCCCGTGAGGGCGTGGGAGGCATGCCAGAGAAGTTTTCCGGTCTCGGGATCGAGCCCCCACACCTCCTCCGGCATGGCGAGCACGACTTCCTGCGCGCCGTCGGCGAGCGTGACCAGGCCCGGCGTGCCGTAAGCCAGCTCGAGCGCGGCCCCCTCCGCCTTCCACCGTTCGCGTCCAGTCCGCCGGTCGAGCGCGCGAATCGACTGGCTCTCCTCTGATGCGTTCACGATCACGCTGTCGCCGCAGAGAATCGGGCTCGCCGCCGATCCCCACCGCCGGTTGCTCGACTCCCTGCCCACATCGGCCCGCCACAGTTCGTTGCCCACCATGTCGAACGCCACCACGCCGCTCTTGCCGAGGAACGCGACCACGACGCTCCCATCCGTGGCCGGCGTGCTGCTCGCATAGCCGTGCTCCGTCAGAAACCCCTCGTAGGCATCCTCGGGAAGCCTGGCGGCGACCGAGCGCTGCCATGTGATGGCGCCCGTAGAGCGACTCATGCACACGAGGTGCCTCTGCAGCCGCCCGGCGTCGCCCTCCGGAGAACCAGTCCCCCCAGAGCCCGAATAGCAGGTGACGAACACGTGGTCGCCGAACACCACGGGGCTCGATGATCCAGGCCCGGGCAGGGCCGCCTTCCAGCGCAGGTTGAGCGTGTCGCTCCATGCGAGCGGCACCTCCGCGGCGCCGATGCCGCGGCCGTCGGGGCCCCTGAACTGCGGCCAATCGTCGGCACGCGCAGCCACGCTCAGGCCGATGATCAGACCGGCCACGACGCCCATTCCGCAGGAGGTCCGGCATGTGGCGACACCCCCGCCGGCTTGCGTTCGCCTCATTCGACAATCCTCAACACGGCGTTGCGCTTGAGAGCCCGCATGCGGCCGCCCGTGTCGAATTCGAGATGGCAGTCGAGCAGCACGCCGAGGGCGGCGTCTTCCGGAATCTCGAACTCGGCCTTCACGGTGTTGCCCGCCCGCTCGACCGCCACCGCCTCATACGGCCCGATCTGCACCCACGAAGGCTTCTCCACCGGCACGGGCCCCCGCGTGGCCTGCCGCGGGTCGAGCACGATCGACACCGTCCTCCGGCCCCCTCGCGATACGCTGCCTGGCCGCACGTCGTTCACGACCCGTTCCAGATCGCTCTCGCCCCGGGCGTTGTCTTCGATCGGGCCGGTGCCGGCGCGGGCGATCCCGCGATTGTTCGTCGGCTCGGGCACGCCCCGGTAGCCTCCGATCACGTAGGGAAACCGCTCCGGGGTCACATGGTAGTGGTAGCCGCGGTCGGGATCCTCGTGGCCGTTGCAGACGTCGAGCGCCCGTTCCCCCTCGACATCGCGGGCCATCACGCCGTCAGACTCATACGGCCCGTGGACGGGAAACCCGTCGAAGGCGAAGCCGATCACGGGCGAATGGATGTGCCCGTCGTCGGGAAACGGGCTCTTCACGCACGTCGGATACTTGTGGTAGTGGTAGACGCCCGTCTGCTGCGGATGGCCGCAGCAACTGTCGAGCCAGACCTCCGAGTAGCCCTCGACGGCGTTCATGCCGCCCTGCTCGAAGGGATTGAAAAACACGACACCGTTGAGGGCCATGCCGATCGGCCCCATCGGCAGCGTCGTGATCTCCTCCGCCCGCCGCGGCTCGAGCGGCAGGCGAAACGTGAACTCCTGCACCCGGATCGAGTTGGGATTGCCGCTGTTGGGAAACAGGGCCGTCGGATGATTCGGATAGCCCTGGCTCTCGACCACGAGATATCCGGGCTCGTGCCGGAGGCGCACCTCGTCGATGCCGTCGTTGTTCGAATCCCGCTGGTGATAGGAAAACAGGTCGACGAAGCGCTCGCCGTCGCGGAAGAAATATGTCGCCTTGTCATCGCCCTGCCTCGCGAACCAGCGGCCGCCGATCGGTACGGCGCCCGCAGGCGGCTCCTCGGCTCGCAGCGGGCAGGCGGCAAGGCAGGCGGCACAGACAAACGCAAGCAAACGCATGATGGTTGAACGGGCGAGTGGACACCAAGTTGCTCGATGCCCGCCGTGGGGTGACCGTCCCGGTCGCCAATGCAGCCTCAACTCTTGGCAAGCGAGACGCTTGCCCCACAAGGCGCCACCTCACGCGCCAGGGCCGGAGGCCCGGGTGAACACCAGCAAGCGGAGCTTGCCAAGGGAATTTCGGCACGATGCCGAGAATTCCCGTGCAGCCAGCCGCTT
>CAZDTC010000207.1:0-4759 GCA_964508125.1 uncultured Candidatus Kuenenia sp. | reverse complement strand
ACGGCCGCGGCCACGACCTCAGCCCTGATGCGATCGCGGCGTATTGCGACATCCTTGCCGCTCGGGAGTCGTTGCTTGATGCAGATCAGTGGATCTCGCTCGTGCAAAACGTGATTAAGGACTCGGCTGCATGGGGGCTCCACGAGGGCCGCATCGGTGAACTGGCTAGCGCCGTTCGAGCGTCCGTGCAGCCTCTTTGGGGGCTCGCCGCCAAACCTGCCGCCCGCCGCATGAGCAGATCCGAATGCCGCGACGGATGGGAGTCCTTGAAGGCACCTTTGCGGGCTGCGATCGCCGAACTCCGGCTTTACGCAAAGCCGCCCCGGCCAATCAACACTTCCCACGAAAACAAACCTGCGTTGGGCGAACCGCAGGCCGAGGGATTAAACGATGCTTCAGCCGCCGAAGCAGTTTCCACTGTGCGCGACGATAGCCACTCCAACGGCTCTGACCTCGAGGTACGGCCGAAACGGCACTCGCCGAAGGGCAGCGCGAGGCCGAAACTCATTGCTGCGTTGAATAAGCATCACAGGTATGAGCACCCAGACGGCATAAACCATGAGCCTATTGGGAACAATGACCTGGCCAGGCTTGCAGGGGACGACCCGTCCACGGCGTCCGCGTTTTTCGCGAAGGAGTTCGGAGGCTATGAAAGCTACCGCCGTACCTGTCGCGATTCATCCCGCCTTGCGATTGGGTTGAGAGCAATAAACGGCGAGATAAAGCCCCACGATCTGTTTGGCCGCGCCCCGCCGGGCGAGGGCGCACGGCGCGACGACGAGTAAAGGCTGGCTGACTGTTGGATTGTTGGACATCAAATGCCCAACACCCCTTCGGCCTGCCGCTTGTTGCGAGCCGCTGTTTTTCCATGCGTTTTGCTGCCGTTGGGCAACTGTTGGGCAAAAAAAGCCCAACGCTTCCGCCACTTGTAGGGCCGCATAGGAGCGGCTCGCAACGCGGAGGCAAACGCAATGACGACGCAGTTATCTCTTCGGCCGCGTGAAGCGGCCCGCGCCCTCGGGGTCTCCGAGCGGTGGCTTTGGGAACAGACGAAGGCTGGTGAGATTCCCTGTACGAAAGTCGGCCGGGTCACCCTGTATCCCCGCGAAATGCTCGAGGAATGGCTTCGCCGTCGAGCGGCGCAGCAGCAGGCGGAAGGAGGTGCAGCGTGAGGACGATCGTGAACGGCCGCATCTGGACGATCCGCGCTGCCGACGAGGTTCTGGTCATGGCGCACCGGGAAGCCGCCAGCGGCAATGTGGCTTTGGCTGCCGAGATCGCCCGCCGCGCCGGCTGGCTCTACCGCCGCGCCGGACTCGGGCTGATGTCGTCGAAGGCTTATCGCCTTGCTCGGGCCTTTGCGGGCCAGGCCAACGGAGGTGATCAGTCATGAAGCCGAATCGAAAGCGATCCGACGCCACCCGCCGGCCAGAGGCTGAAAAGGCATTTCTCGCCGGGATGCTGGAGTTGCTTCAAGACGACGTGAACAGGTGCCGGAAGGCCATCGCGCTCGTCGAGCCATCCGCGCTCACGGTTGAGGGTGCGCCGGAGCTGCTGACCGCGATTATCGAGGCCGCAGCGCTCGATGCGCCCACGTTGGCCGACGTGCTCCGCATCGCCCGAGAGCGGGGTGGTGACGAAGCGCCGGATGAGAGGTCGCTACTAGCCGATCTGGCCTCGGCGTCCGTGCACAGCCCTGGAGGCTATGCGCTCGGGGTCGAACGCCACGCGCGAGAGATCATGAAGGCCGCGACGCGCCGACGCACAATCGACGCCGCGACGCTCGTGGCAGACGTGGCCGCCGACCCCCAGGCGAAGCCCGCCGACATCGAGGCCGCCGCGGCCGCGGTCGCGCAGGCTTCTACGAGTGCCCCTGCGGAGCGGGTTGAATGGCAACCGTTCCCGGTCGAGTTACTTCCGGAGCCGGTCTGCTCGTTCGTCAGGCAGGTGTGGGCCAGTCTCGACCGATCCGCGGATCCCGCGTGTGCGGCGTTGCCGCTCCTGGCGAGCATCGCATCCGCCATAGGAAATCGGCGCAGAATCGAGATTCGCCCGGGTTGGACGGAGCCGTCCGTTCTGTGGTGTGCGATCGTGGCGGAGTCGGGCAGCAAGAAATCGCCCGCGGCCGACAAGTCGCTCTCCTTCGTGCGGGAGCGACAGACGGCGGCCTTCGAGGCGCATAAGATCGCGATGGCCGAGTGGGAGGAAGAGCGCCGCGCCTACGAGGCGTCACGCAGGTCGAAGTCCGCAGATGCCGCGCCCCCGTCGCCCAAGCCGATCGTGACGCGATTCATCGTGAACGACATCACGGTCGAGTCGTTGGCCGTGACGCTTGAGCACAGCCCCAACGTGCTCCTGGACCGGGACGAGATCAGCGGTTGGGTGAGCAGCTTTGATCGGTACGCCAGCGGCAAGAGCGGTGGCGACGTGGCTCAATGGCTGCCCTGCTACAACGCGGCTCCATGGGTCGTGGACCGCAAGACGAGCGGCACGATTCACATTCCCAGGGCCGCCGTGAGCGTGTTCGGCGGCATCCAGCCGAAGGTGCTCGTGCGATCCTTCGGGCCGCACGTCGACAACGGCTTGCTTCAGCGATTCATGCTGGCCGCGCCGCCCGAGGGGCCACAGCAGTGGCCAGATGGCGATGTGGACTTTGCCACTATGGCCGCGATGCAAGCGATGTTCGACACACTCTTCTCGCTGCGCCCCGACGACGACGGACATCCCCAAGTGCTCGACCTGGAGCCGGATGCTCTGGGGGTGTTCAAGGAATGGTGGAACGAGATCGGCCAGCAGCGCCAACAGGCGACTGGTCCCACGAAGTCGATGCTGTCAAAGGCGGAGGCGTGGGCGGCCCGACTGGGGCTTGTGTGCCACCTGATCCGGCAGGCCGGGGCGGAGCCGGCCCTGCGCAACCGAATCGACGCCGACTCGATCACCCGTGGCGTCGGGTTGGCCCGGTGGGCCGCCCGCGAGTGGACGAGGGTGTTTCGGCTGATGGAGCAGGGGGGCGACGACGCGGCCGATGCCCGCCTCCGGGAGTGGATCGTGTCGCGCGGTGGGAGCGCCAGCGTCCGAGACGTACGGCGCGGACTCCGCCGCTATCAGGCCCCAGGTCGCGCCGAAGAAGCGCTTCGCCGGCTCGTGGCATCCGGCGCAGCAGAGTGGACGGCCGACTCGACCGGCGGGCGGCCGGCTGATGGGGTGCGGGTGAAATGAGACCCTGGCGGCGACGTGCGCCCCGACGCGCCGAGCGACTCAATCTTTTGGACTTTTCAGTACAGCCCACAAACAACAACGGACGTGGTACGTTCTGCAAATCGAGGAGGTGACTCATGGCGAGCTTGTGCAAGGACCGGGTCGGGACGCGGCGGATTCTCTTCATCGACCGCGAGGGCGTGCGCCGCACGATCCGGCTGGGCCGGGTCTCGAAGCGCACCGCAGACACGATCCTTGATCGGGTCGAGCGCCTTGTGGCCCACTCATTCGAGGGCACGGCGCACGACCCCGATCTGGCAAAGTGGATCGCCGACTTGCCGCCGGTGCTCCACCGGCGGCTCGCGCGGGTTGGCCTGGTCGCGCCTCGAGCGGCGGCCGCGGCCGAAGCGACGCTCGGCGAGTTGGTGAACAAGTTCCTCGAGCGATCCTCGGCGAAGCCTGGCACGCGGAAGGTCTACGACCAGTGCTCGGATGCGCTGCTCGCATTCTTCGGGGCGGATGCGCCGCTCTCAATGATCACGGCCGAACGCGCCGACGAATACCGCTCCTGGCTCGCTGCGCCCCACAAGGCTCTCGTGGGCCGGGCTCGGACGCCCGTGGTAAAGGCGCTTGCGGTCGCCACCCAGGCCAAACGGATCGAGGTGGCTCGCCAGATATTCGCCCGCGGTCTGCGCTGGAAGATGATCGAGACGAACCCGTTTGACGGCGTTCGCGGCGGGTCGAAGGTGAACGTCGCACGGATGCACTACGTCAGCCGGCAGGACGCCGAGAAGCTCGTGGCAGCGTGCCGGACGCCCGAGTGGGCCGCAATCGTCGGGCTCGCCCGGTATGCGGGCCTGCGCGTGCCGAGCGAGTTGGTCGGCCTGCGGTGGACTGACCTGGCTCCCAGGGCGACCGGCGAGAAGCGCCAGATGTTCCTGCGGGTGACGAGCGAAAAGACGAAGCACCACGGAGGCCAACACGCCGAGCGGCTCGTTCCCGTGTGCGGCGAGTTGCTCTCGATCCTGGAGCATTGCCGGGCCGCCGCGGAGCCGGGCGAGGCCCGCATCGTCCCGAGCGTCGCCGACGGGGCGGCGAACCTCCGGACGGAGTTCCTCCGGCTCATCGCCCGGGCGGGCCTCGAGGTCTGGGAGAAGCCATTCCAGAACTGCCGCAGCAGTTGCGAGTGCGACTGGCTGGAGCAGTTCCCGGGACGGATCGCCGCCATTGCCCGCTGGATGGGCCACAGCCCGACGGTGGCCATGAAGCACTATGCCCAGGTGCTGCCGCACCACGCCGACGGGGCCGCGGCCGACGCCGCCGAGTGGGCCGATCCCGAATGCGCGCATTCGACGCGCGCACTTCCGACGGCCAAAAGCGCGCAGAATCCGGCGCAGCAGGGCGCGGAACTGGGGGGCATGGAACGGCAGTCCGAAAAACCCGAACCGCGCAACTCCCGGAAGAAGCCGCATTCTCTGCGGCAGACGGGAGAGTGGCAAACCAACCGAGTCGGGGCGACTGGATTCGAACCAGCGACCTCTACGTCCCGAACGTAGCGCTC
>CAZDTC010000206.1:0-4768 GCA_964508125.1 uncultured Candidatus Kuenenia sp. | reverse complement strand
CCCCGGAGCACCCCGGAGGCCAGGTGGGCCATGTCGTCGGATGACGAGTCGGCCCGCTCGCGGGCGGAGACGTATGCGGAGTTTGTGGCTCTCGTGGGCGCCCTGGCCCACGAGATCCGCAACCCGCTCTCCACGATCCGGCTCAACATGGAGCTGCTCGCGGAGGATTTCGAGAACACCGATCCGGATTCACCCACCAAGCAGCGCGACCGGCGGGCGAAGGCGAAGATCGAGCTCGTACGGGCCGAGTGCGACCGCCTGCAGAAGCTGCTCGGCGATTTCCTCGACTTCGCCCGCCAAGAGACGCTCACGATCGAGCCGAGCAGCCTCAACGCCGAGCTCGAGCAGTTGCTCGAGCTTTTCGCGCCGCAGGCCCGTGACGCGGGCGTCGAGGTGGTGCGCTACCTCGACCCGGAGCTTCCCAATGTGCGCCTCGACAAGGAAACGTTCCGCTCCGCGGTGCTCAACCTCCTTATCAACGCCGTGCAGGCGATGGAGGGAGGGGGTCAACTCGTGGTGCGCACTCGGCCGAAGGGGCTGGGCGTGGTTCTTGAACTGATCGACACCGGCCCCGGAATGGACGAGGAGACGCTCGCCCAGGTGTTTCGCGCGTTCTACACCACGAAGCAGGGTGGTTCGGGGCTTGGGCTGCCGACAGCCCGCAAGATCATCGAGGCCCACGGGGGCACGATCGACATCGAGAGCACGCCGGGGCGCGGCACCAAGGTCACGATCTGGCTCCCCGCGCCGCCGCGGCTGCCGACGGTCGGCCCCGCCACGCGGTAGCGGCCGAGGAACTGGACGGGCCCCGCCGTCGGCTCGTACGATCCTGCCTATGGCCTCCTCCCGAGAATCTTCGCCGCCGGCCGATGCCGAAAATCAGGGCGGCCCCAACGGGCTCGTCCGCGTGCTCGTCGTCGATAACGACATCCATCACGCCCGCACCGTGGGCGAGGGTCTGGGCCGAATGGGCTACCAGTGCACGGTGGCAGGGAGCGGTGCCGAAGGGGCGCGAAAGATCGACCAGGAGGTGTTCGACGTCGTCGTCACCGATCTGATGATGAACGACGTCGGCGGCCTGCAGATTCTGGCGAAGGCGAAGCAGGCTTCGGCAGACACCGAGGTGATCGTGGTCACCGGCCATGGCACCGTACCCTCGGCGGTCGCGGCGATGCAGCAGGGTGCATTCACCTACCTGCAGAAGCCGCTCGATCTCGGCCAGGTGCGGGCGGCCGTCGAGAAGGCGTCGGAAGGCGTCCTCCTCAAGCGGCAAAACCTGGAGCTCAACCGCCGACTTGACGAGAAGTTTGGTTTCGAAGGCGTGATCGGGTCGAGCCCCCAGATGCTGGCCCTCATCGAGCGGCTCAAGAGGATCGCGCCCACCGACGCCACGGTGCTCATCCAGGGTGAGACGGGCACCGGCAAGGAACTCGTCGCCCAGGCGATCCACCAGAATAGCCCGCGCAAGAACAAGCCCTTCGTGGCCCTCAACTGCGCCGCCTTGAGCGAGAACATCCTCGAGAGCGAACTGTTCGGCCACGTGAAGGGCGCGTTCACCGACGCCTCGAGCGACAGGGTTGGAAAATTCGAGTACGCCAACGGCGGGACGCTGTTCCTCGACGAGGTCGGCGACATGCCGATGGCCACGCAGATCAAGCTCCTGCGGGTGCTCGAATCCGGGCAGATCACCCGCGTCGGTACCAATGCGACGATCCACGTCAACGTGCGCCTTTTGTCGGCTACAAACCGCAATCTCGAGGAGGCGATTGCCGGCGGATCGTTCCGCAGCGACCTCTACCATCGGCTGAAGGTGGTGACGATCGCGATTCCCACGCTTCAGGAGCGGTCCGCGGACATCCCCCTCTTGATAGAGCATTTCGTCCGCCAGTTCGCCAAGCGGCATGGGAAGACGATCAAGGGGATGTCGCTCGCGGCCCGCATGAAACTCGGCGCCTACGCGTGGCCCGGCAACGTGCGGCAGTTGCGCAACGTGATCGAGAGCATGGTCGTCGTCGATTGCGATGAGACACTCGATGTCGACGACCTGCCGGCCGAACTCGAGCCCGTGGCCGCCGTGGCCCAGCCCGACTGGCAGGCACCGGGGCTCACGAGCCTGGTGGGTAAGCCGCTGGAAGAGATCGAGCGGCTGTTCATCGGCGAGACGCTCAAGCTCACGGGCGGCAACCGTGAGCAGGCGGCCGAGATGCTCGGCATCGGCGAACGCACGCTGTATCGCAAGATCAAGGAATTCCAGTTGTCGTGACGGGTGTTGCGGCTCCGCAGTGTCCGGGCGTCAAAGCGTTCAAGTGGTCATGGGAAGAATCAACGTCCTGCCTGTTTCGGTCGTCAACCGGATCGCCGCCGGCGAGGTCGTGGAGCGTCCGGCCAGCGTCGTCAAGGAACTCCTCGAGAATGCGCTCGATGCGCGACCCTCGCGGATCGACGTCGCGCTCGAGCAGGGCGGCATCGGCCTCGTGCGGGTGGTCGATGACGGGGTGGGCATCGAGCCCGACGACCTCCCGCTGGCGGCGGCGCCGCACGCCACGAGTAAACTCCGGGTCGCGGAGGATCTGGAGCGGATCGAGACGCTCGGGTTCCGGGGGGAGGCGCTGGCTTCTGTGGGCGAAGTGGCGCGGCTGGTGATCCGCTCGCGGCCTGCCGCCGGAGTCTCGGGAGCCGAGATCGAGGTGGACAACGGACGGATGGGACCCGTGGCTCCCCGGGGCATTCCCGTGGGCACGACGGTGGAAGTGCATCAACTGTTCGCGAAGGTGCCTGCGCGGCGGGCCTTTCTGCGGGCGGCTGCCACCGAGTGGTCGCATTCCGCCGAGGCGTTCGTGCGCACGGCGCTGGCGCACCCGAATGTGGCGATGACGCTCTCGCACAACGACCGTCGCGTGCACGATCTCCCGGCGACCGACTCATGGCGGGCGCGGATCGGCGGCCTCTTCGGCCAGGCGCTCGCCGACCGGCTGATCGACGTCGAGGGGCGCGACGGTGAGGTGGCGATCCGGGGGTTCGTGGGCCGGCCGGACGACGACATGGCGAGCGGCAGGCTTCAGCACCTGTTCGTGGCGGGACGACCCTTCCGCGATCGTTCGATCCTGCATGCCGTGCAGGAGGCCTATCGCGGCCTCTTGCTCTCAGGTCGCCAGCCGATCGTATTCCTGCAATTCTCGCTGCCGCCCGAGACGGTCGACGTGAACGTGCATCCGGCGAAAATGGAGGTGCGGTTTCGCGATCCTTCACGGCTCTACAGGCTGGTGCTCTCGACGCTTCGCGCCCGCTTTCTTGCGTGCGATCTCAAGGCTCCACTGTCGCCGCCGTTGCCGGCCGACGAAAACGCCTGGGGGCACTCGAGCGTGACTCCGCGAACCCTGCCAACCTTCGCGCCCTTCCCTGTCTCGTCGGGTGGGGTCGCCGTCGCGCCACGTGCCGCGGTGGCGCTGCCGCCTTCATCCGTCGGTGCCCCGGCACCGTGGGAGCGCGAAGAACACAAGGTTTCGATCGCCCCGCCCGCCGGCGGAGAGATGGCCGTACAGATGCACGACCGCTACATCGTGGTCGAGAGCCCCGAGGGAATCGAAGTGATCGACCAGCACGCGCTCCACGAGCGGGTGCTCTACGAGCGGCTTCGGGCGGCGTTCGCTGCCGGCGCAGTCGAGGTGCAGAGGCTCCTCGTGCCGGAGACGGTGGACCTTTCTCCTGCCGAGCTCGAATTGGTGGGCGAGCACGCGGATGCCCTGGCCCGCGCCGGGATGCGCGTCGAACCCTTCGGCGGGGCCACTGTGATCGTGAGTTCGAAGCCCGCCCTGGCCGGAAGCATTCCGGCGGCGACGCTCGTGCGCGAGGTGCTCGGCCGGCTCGCCGCCTCGGCAACGTCGGCTGGGATGCTCGTCGACGAGATCCTCCACGGGCTGGCCTGCAAGGCCGCGATCAAGGCCGGCGATCCGCTGTCGCAGGCCGAGGTCGACGCCCTGGTGCGCGACCGGCGGCGAGTCCAGGATTCGCATCACTGTCCCCACGGTCGTCCGACATCGCTCACCCTGTCGCGGCAGGAACTCGACCGGCAGTTCCGCCGCATTTGAATCCCCCCGGCCGCCCCGGCGGCCACTTGGAGAACACGATGATCTGCGTGAGCATCGGCCGTGGTCGCCATCGGCACGTGATCGCGGAGCACCGCCATCTGGCCGAAAACGGCATCAAGCTCGTGGAACTTCGGCTCGACTTCATCCAGGGCAACGTCCAGGTGAAGCGGCTTCTACAGGAGCGGCCCTGCCCCGCGATCGTCACCTGCCGACGCGGCGCCGACGGAGGCCGCTGGGAGAGGTCGGAAGAGGAGCGGCTGCTGGTGCTGCGCACGGCGATCGTCGAGGGAGCCGACTACGTCGATCTCGAGGACGACATTGCCACGAAGGTGCCGCGCTACGGGAGCACGAAGCGGATCGTCAGCTACCACGATTTTCACAAGACACCGCCCGACCTCGCGGCGCTCCACAAGCGGCTGGCCGGGATGGATGCCGACATCGTCAAGATCGCCACGATGGCCAACCACCCGACCGACAACCTGCGGATGCTGGAGATGGTGCGGGCAAGCAAGGTCCCCACTGTGGGCATCTGCATGGGTGACATCGGCATGCCGACCCGGGTGCTCGCCGGCCGGGCTGGAGCCCCCTTCACGTTTGCGACGTTCCACGACGACCGCGTGCTCGCCCCCGGGCAGATCGGCTGGCGGCAGATGCGCGACGTCTACCGCTACGAGCAGATC